>JAKONS010000166.1 GCA_022701845.1 Burkholderiaceae bacterium | reverse complement strand
CCTGCAGCCCCTGGCCGCGCAGCAGCTCGACCACCAGGTGGCGCACCGTGTCGTCGTCCTCCACCACCAGCACCGATTCGCGCCGCGCCGCGCTGCTGCCGGCGGGCAGCGAGGCGGTATAGGCCGGCACCTCGGCCACCACCGTGCCGGCCTCGCTGCGCGGCAGGTACAGCCGCACCACGGTGCCGACACCGGCCTCGCTCTCGAGCGCCACATAGCCGCCCGACTGGCGCGCGTAGCCGTAGATCATCGACAGGCCCAGCCCGGTGCCCTGGCCCAGCGGCTTGGTGGTGAAGAACGGGTCGAAGGCCTTGCGCAGCACGTCCTCGGGCATGCCGACGCCGGTATCGCGCACGGCCACCAGCAGGTAGTCGCCCGCGGCCAGGCCGCGCACGCCGGCCACCGCCTTGTCGTCCAGGCGGACGTTCTCGGCGGCGATGTCCAGCCGGCCGCCGTCGGGCATGGCGTCGCGGGCGTTGATGGCCAGGTTGAGCACCGCGTTCTCGAACTGGTGCAGGTCGGTGGTGGCCGGCCACAGGTGGTCCTGCACCGTCACGGCGAGCGCCACGTTCTCGCCGACGGTGCTGCCGAGCATCGGCCGCAGCCCGGCCAGGGCGCCGGCGATGTCGGTGGGACGCGAGTCGAGCGGCTGGCGGCGCGAGAAGGCCAGCAGCCGCTGGGTGAGGGCGGCGGCGCGCTGGGCCGAGGCCAGGCCGGCGGTCACATAGCGCTCCACCTCGGCCACGTCGCCGGACTGCGCCTTGCGCTGGATCAGCTGCAGCGGCATCACGATGCCCTGCAGCATGTTGTTGAAGTCGTGCGCGATGCCGCCGGTGAGCTGGCCGATGGCCTCCATCTTCTGCGACTGGCGCAGCTGCGCCTCGGCCAGCGCCAGTTCCCGCCCGCGCTCCTCCACCCGCTGCTCCAGGTTGTCGGCCAGCTGCCGCAGCGCGTTGGTGGCCTCGTGCTCGGCGGTCACGTCGTGGCCCTCCACCAGGATGCCGGTCACCCGGGCGTCGGCGCCGCGGATCGGCTGGTAGACGAAGTTCAGCATGCGCCGCTGCAGCGGCCCGCCGGCAACCGGCGCGAAGGCGATCGGCGCGGCGCTGCCGAGGTAGGGCTGGCCGCTGCGCCAGACCTGGTCGAGCAGTTCGAAGAAGCCCTGGCCGTCGAGCTCGGGCAGGGCGTGGCGCACCGCCAGGCCGATCGGGTCGCGGCCTACCAGGCGGCGATAGGCGGCGTTGGTGAAGGCGAAACGGTGCTCCGGGCCGTGCATCACCGCGATGAAGCTCGGCGCCTGGTCGAACAGCGCGGTCAGTTCGTTGTTGCGCGCGGTTTCCGCGCGGGCGGCGCCGACCTGCGCGGTGGTCTCGCTGCACAGGCACAGCGCACCGTCGATGCGGCCGTCGTCGGCGCGCACCGGCAGGTAGCTGAACGACACGTGGATGGTCTCCTCGTAGCCGTTGCGCCGGGTGCGGTAGAGCGCATCGTCCTGGTGCAGGCCCTCGCCGGCGAAGACCCGGTCGATCGTCGGCCCCAGCGTGGCCCAGACCTCGGGCCAGGTCTGCTCCATCGGCTGCCCGAAGGCGGCGGGATGGCGCTTGCCGAGGATGCAGGCATAGGCCCGGTTGTAGGCCAGCAGGCGCTGCGGCCCCCAGGCCAGCCGCATCGGCTGCGACGCGTCCGACAGCATCGCCACCGCGGTGCGCAGATGCGCCGGCCAGCCGGCCACCGGGCCGAAGCCGCTGGCGCTCCAGTCGAACGCCGGCGGGGCGGCCAGCTGCGGGCCGCCGGCGGGCTGGAGGGATCGGACGGCGGCAGGGTCGGACATGGATGGAGCGGCGTGGGAGCGAGCGCGCCGACGATTACAACATGTGGGCACCCGTGTCTGTCTGCAACCGGCGTCGCCGCGCGCGTGGCACAGTGGCGCGATGAGCAAGGCTTTCACCCGCGAATCCGACGACGCGCCGGACGACGACGACGGCGCCGAGGCGGCGCTGCCCGCCACCCCCGCCGGCAGCAAGAACTACATGACCCGCGGCGGCTACGACCGCATGCGCGGCGAGCTGTTCGCCCTGATCGACGACGAGCGCCCGAAGATCGTCGAGATCGTGCACTGGGCGGCCAGCAACGGCGATCGCTCCGAGAACGGCGACTACCTCTACGGCAAGAAGCGGCTGCGCGAGATCGACCGGCGCATCCGCTTCCTGACCCGGCGCCTGGAGATCGCCGAGGTGGTCGATTTCAGCGTGCACGCCGGTAGCGACCAGGTGTTCTTCGGCGCCACCGTCACCTATGCCGACCCGCAGGGCGACGAGCATGTAGTGACCATCCTCGGCATCGACGAGGCGAACAGCGCCTTGCAGCAGGTGAGCTGGGTATCGCCGATCGCCCGGGCGCTGATCAAGGCGCGGGTCGGCGACGTGGTCAGGCTGGCCACGCCTGCGGGCGTGCAGGAGCTGGAGGTGCTGGATGTCGATTACACGGTGGCCGACCCGGCTCCGGGCCCATGAGGGCTATCGGGCGATGCGTTGTGAGTAGGTGATCACATAAAGAATGTCGGCTTCGATCCAGTCCTGAAAGAAGCCCATGACGTTCAAACCCCTCGCGGCGGCATTGGCCGCCAGCGCATTTCTCGTCGCCTGCGGCGGCTCCAGCCCGAGTGCCGTCGACCAGGCCCTGTCGGAACTGCCCGCCGAGATCCACTACGTGGCGATGGGCGACTCCTATTCGAGCGGACACGGCACCGTGGCCCACCCCGACATGGGCCAGTGCAGCCGCACCCCGTACGCCTACGGACCGCTCTGGCAGCAGCGCCATGCGCCCGCCAGCTTCGCTTTCGTCGCCTGCCAGGGGGCCACCACCGCCAACGTGACCACCACGCCGCAGTCGGCGCAGGGCGAATCGGCGATCCAGCTGACCGCGCTGAATGCGCAGACCAACATGGTGACCATCACCATCGGCGGCAACGACGTCGGTTTCGCCGAGGTCTCGAAGAAGTGCGCCGAGAGCGAAATACTGGATACCGACACCGCGTCGTGCATGCGCCGGGTGATGAAGATCCAGGAGATCGTCGACGGCACCCAGCTGCTGCCCGACAACACCACCTTCTACGCCCACCTGGTGCGCACCTATACCGCCATCCGCGAGAAGGTCAGCCCCGACGCCCGCATCTTCGTGCTGGGCTATCCGCAGATCTACTACCTGCCGCCCGGCCTGGAGGCGATCGGCCCGCAGACGCGCCAGCAGATCGACGCGGTGATGATTTCGATGAACAGCGCGATCGCACGCGCCGCGGCCGAAGTCGGTGTGACCTATGTCGACGTACAGGCGCAGTTCGCCGGCCATGGCGCCGGCAAGGACAACCCCAACGACCAGTGGATCAACGACATCAGCTTCACCGATACGCACATCAGCCTGCATCCCAACATCGACGGCCATGCGAAGGGCGACCTGCCGGCACTGGAGGCCGCGACGGCCCGGCTGTGACCGTCGTCGGTCAGGTGCCGCTCGACGGCAGCACCCGCCGGGTGCGCAGCACCGACGAGGTACGCCCCAGGTTGCGCAGAGCCGCATCCAGGTGGGCCTTGTCGCGCACCTCGATCACGAAGCGCAGGTCGGTGGTGTCGAGCCCGGCCTCGTCGCCCATGTCGACATGGGTGATGTCGACCTCGGCCCGCGCCAGCTCGGCCGACACCCGCGCCAGCACGCCCTTGCGGTTGGTGACGGTGACGACGATGCCGGTCTCGAACAGGCGGGTGGTGTCGTCCGCCCAGGCCACCGCGATGAAGCGTTCGCTGTCCTTGTACTGCAGCCGGGTGGCCAGCGAGCACTGGGCATGGTGCACGGTGAGGCCTTCGCCGCGGCCCAGGTAGCCCAGGATCTCGTCGCCCGGCACCGGGCGGCAACACTTGGCGTACTGGACCGAGCCGGTTTCGCTGCCGTCCAGGATCACCGCACCCTGCGAAATCCGCTCGTGCGAGCTGTAGCGCTCGCGGGTGAGCAGCAGCGCATCGGGGCGTGCGCCCATTTCGGACAGCAGCACCACCATCCGCTTGGCGACGATGCTGGCGATGCGTTTGCCCAGGCCGATGTCGGTCAGCAGTTCATCGGGGTCGCGGCTGCCGGTGAAGCGCAGCAGCTTGTCCCAGATCGGCTGGAATTCCGGGTTGCGCTCGGGCAGCTGTTCCATGCCTTCGGCACGCAGCGCCTGGGTGAGCAGTTTCTCGCCCAGGTCGCGTGACTCGGTGAGTTCCAGCGTCTTCAGGTAGTGCCGGATCTTGGAGCGCGCCCGGCCGGTGCGCACGAAGCCCAGCCAGGCCGGGTTCGGCCGCGATCCGGTGGCGGTCACGATCTCGATCACGTCGCCGTTCTTCAGCTCGGTGCGCAGCGGCACCTGCTCGCCGTTGATGCGCGAGCCGACCGTGCGGTCGCCCACGTCGGTGTGGATGGCGTAAGCGAAATCGACCACGGTGGCGCCGCGCGGCAGGGCCATGATCTGGCTCTTGGGCGTGAACACGTAGACCGCGTCGGGGAACAGGTCGACCTTGACATGGTCCCAGAACTCGGCGGCGTCGCGGGTCTCGTACTGGATGTCGAGCAGCGACTGCAGCCACTGCGCGCCCAGCCGCTCCGACGCGTTCGACGACTCGTCGCCCTTGTACAGCCAGTGCGCCGCCACGCCGGATTCGGCGACGACATGCATTTCCTGGGTACGCATCTGGAACTCGATGTTGATGCCCGACGGCCCCACCACCGTGGTGTGCAGCGACTGGTAGCCGTTGACCTTCGAGATCGCGATGTGGTCCTTGAAGCGGCCCGGCACCGGCTTGTACATCTGGTGCAGCAGGCCGAGCGCGGTGTAGCAGTCGGTCACGCCGGGCACGATGACGCGGAAGCCGTAGATGTCGGTGACCTGGGCGAAGCTCAGGTGCTTGTCGGTCATCTTGCAGTAGATCGAATAGAGCGTTTTCTCGCGTCCGTCGATGTGCATCTGCATGCCGGCGGCCGAGAAGATGGTCTCGACATCGTTCTTCACCTTCACCAGCAAATCGCGGCGGCGGCTGCGCGCGCGGGCGACGGCCTTGGCGAGCGTGGCCTGGCGCCAGGGGTGCAGGTAGCGGAACGACAGGTCCTGCAGCTCGCGGTAGGTCTGGTTCAGGCCCAGGCGGTGGGCGATCGGCGCATAGATCTCGAGGGTTTCGCTGGCGATGCGGCCCCACTTGGCCCGCGGCATGTCGCCCATGGTGCGCATGTTGTGGGTGCGGTCGGCCAGCTTGACCAGGATCACCCGCACGTCGCGCGCCATCGCCAGCAGCATCTTGCGGAACGACTCGGCCTGGTTCTCTTCGCGGGTGTTGAACTGCAGCTTGTCGAGCTTGGTCAGGCCGTCGACCAGTTCGGCCACCGTCGGGCCGAAGCGTTCGATGAGCTCGGCCTTGGTCACGCCGCAGTCCTCGATGGCGTCGTGCAGCAAGGCGGCCATCAGCGCCTGGGCATCGAGCTTCCAGGTGGCGCACAGCGCGGCGACCGCGATCGGGTGGGTGATGTAGGGCTCGCCGCTGTTGCGCATCTGGCCCAGGTGGGCGGCGTCGGCGAAGCGGTAGGCCTGGCGCACCTGCTCGATATCGGCGGCGCCGAGGTAATCGAGCGCGGCGGTGAGCGATGCGAAGCTGGCAGCGGCCGCATTGGCGGCCGCGTTGGTGACCGCCACCGGGGCGGGTGGCGCGAGTACGGTCGGGTGGGGGGCCGCGTTCATGCTGTCACTTTAGCCTGCCGGCCAAGGCCTTGCGTCGCGACGTGCAACTGCCGAGCCGGTGTGCGCCTTTGCGATAAAAACCGCGCGACAACGAAAAAGCACCGCGGTGCGGTGCTTTTTCGGGTGGTTTTTGCGTTGCCGCCACGGTGGCGTCACCGTGCTTCAACGCGAGGCGCCGGTCATCACGGAACGCGCTTGAGCATCTCGATGCCGATCTTGCCTTCGGCGATTTCGCGCAGCGCGGTGACGGCCGGCTTGTTCTTGCTTTCGATCTTCGGGGCATGGCCCTGGCTCAGCATGCGGGCGCGGTAGGTGGCCGCGAGCACCAGCTGGAAACGGTTGGGGATTTGCTCAAGGCAGTCTTCGACGGTGATGCGGGCCATGAATAGGTCTCGAGGAAAGGGTTCGGAGGGATCAGCTGATCGAGAGCGACTGGAATGTGTCGGCTCGGGCGCGCCGTTGCGACGCAAACTTGAGGCGCTGGGCGTGCACGACCGCTTTCAGGTCGAAGAGCGCACGCTCGAATAACTCGTTGATTATAACGTAGTCGAATTTTCGGGCCTGGGCCATCTCCACCGCGGCGTTCTTCAACCGCAATTCGATGATGTCAGGCGAATCTTCGCCGCGCCGTTCCAGCCTGGAGCGCAGTTCTTCCCAGCTCGGCGGCAGGATGAACACCAGTACCGCGTTGGCGAAGGTCTCGCGGATCTGCACCGCGCCCTGGAAGTCGATCTCCAGGATCACGTCCTGGCCCTGCGCCACCCGGTCCTCGATGGCGCGCTTGGAGGTGCCGTAGCGCCGGCCGTGCACATGCGCCCACTCGACGAAGCCGTTGCCGGCCACCATCGCGTCGAATTCCGGATCGGAGGCGAAGAAGTATTCGCGCCCGTGCTTCTCCTGACCGCGCGGAGACCGGGTGGTGTGCGAGATCGACAGCTGCACACCGGAGTCGACCTCCATCAGCGCCTTGACCAGGCTCGACTTGCCCGCTCCGCTGGGAGCTGCGACGACGAAAAGATTTCCGGGGTAGTCCATACGGGGAGGGGCGGGGATCGGGGGGCACCGGACGGGCCGTGGGCCGATATTGTGCACGGCCGGCCCGGCGGCATCACTCCAGGTTCTGCACCTGCTCGCGCATCTGCTCGATCAGCACCTTCATGTCGACGCTGATGCGCGTGGTCTCGAGCGCGGCCGATTTCGAGCCCAGCGTGTTGGCCTCGCGGTGCAGTTCCTGGATCAGGAAATCGAGCCGCTTGCCGAGCTCGCCGCCCTTGGCGAGCAGGCGGTCGATCTCGTCGAGATGCGATGCCAGCCGGGTCAGCTCCTCGGCCACGTCGATGCGGATGGCGAAGGCGGTGGCCTCGGTGAGGGCGCGGTCCTGGGCGGCTTCCGGCAGGACGGCGCCGTCGGTCAGGGCCATCGCCTCGGTCCAGCGCTCGAC
>JAKONS010000134.1 GCA_022701845.1 Burkholderiaceae bacterium | reverse complement strand
GGATGCCGCCGATCGGCACGCCGTCGCAGGCGAAGCCGCGGGAAGGGCGGTCGGCGTAGAAGGCGGTGAAGGTTTCCACGTCGACCGCCTGCAGCATGTGCTCGCCGCCGGTGCCGCGGTAGCGTGCGGCATCGGCGGCATGGAAAACCGCCAGGTCGACCCGCGGGGTCAGCGTGTAGCGGGCGGCCATGGCGATGGCGGCAGGATTCAGTGCCGGGTGGCCGGCCGGCCCAGCAGCTGTCGCATCGCCAGGGCGATGTCGGGGTCGGGCGCGTCGAGCAGCGCCGTCGCCTCGCTCTCCCAGGTGGGGTCGTTCAAGAGTTTCAGGCACAGGGCCCGCAGCTCCGGATAACGGCCCGCCGGCTGCTCGTCGACCAGACGCAGCGCGTCGAACAACTGGCCGCGCTGGATCTTGAACAGCACCGGAAACACCAGCATGTTGCGGATCCGGTCGTCGGCCTCGGCCAGTTGCAGGTATTTCGCCTCGGCTTCGTCGACGCGGTCGTCGCGCAGGGTCTCGACCATGTCACGCAGCTGCACGACGATGTCCGCCAGCGGCGTGCCGGCGGGTGTCGCGGTGACGAACGCCGCCGCGGTGGTCATGCCCGCAGACCACCCAGGAAGGAGCCGCCGCCCTGCATGCCGCTCTGGCGGGCCATCATGGCTTCCATCAGACGCATTTCGCGCTCCATCAGCGTGTTGCCCGCGCGGGCCGATGCCATGTTGCCCAGCTCCGCGCCCTCGTCCTCGTCGCCGCCGCCCAGGCCGACCGCCTGCGCCGCGCCGGCTGCCGCGGTCTTGAAGTCGAGCGTGAGCGCACCCTTGGCGACCTTCGCCACACCCTCTACCGCGTTCTTGATACCGCTGAAAACCGCTTTGATAGCGCCCATAAAAAAACTCCTGATTGCCGGTGCACGGCGCTGGTTGGAAAGAGCGGCGAGTTTTGAAGGGCGTCGGGCCGGCAGCCGGTGCGGATTGCGAATTTCTGGTGGGCGAGGCGAAACGGTGCGGGTTTTGCTGTGCCGTTCGTCAGTGCGCGCCGACCGAAAGCATCACCTGCACCGGGCCGGCTTTTTCGAACATCAGCGTCATGCCGTAGCTGCGGCCCCATTCGAGCGGCTGGCGCAGGCCCTGCAGGACCAGATGGGCATGGCCCGGTGTGAACGAGGTCGGCGTGCCCGGGCCGATCGGCAGCGACTTCAGCGCGGGTCGGGACGCGGCGGCCTCGCGTATCTCGACCCGTTCGGCCAGCGGCGTGACCACCCGCAGCAGGCGATCCGCCGCGCTCACGTTCTCGACGGTGAAGTACACCGGCGCCGATGTCGCGCCGGCCTCGGTGGCTTCGGCCCAGGGGTGGATCAGGGTGAAGCCCGGCAGGAAGTACTCGTGGGCGGCGGCGGCGGTGCAGGCTGCCAGGCTCAGCGTCAGCAGGGCGGCCCGCACCGGCAGGGCCGACAGGGCGCGGAAGGAAGGGTTCGCGATGCGCATGGAATGGTCCGGGGAAGAAAGATCAGGAAGATTCAGGAGGAGAACGAGATCGCATAGCCCCAGGAATCGAGTCGCTGGGGGATGGCGTTGAAGGCCAGGCTGACGCGCACCCCGCCCCGGTTCTCCGGCACCTCGTGCAGCAGGTAGCTGGGAAACAGCAGCAGGTCGCCGGCCGCCGGCGGCGGGCCGATCCACCGGTCGGCGTTGAAAGGCCCGGTGGCGGCCCGGGCGTGGCTGTTGCCGAAGACGAAATCGCGCCCGCCCAAGCCCCGCAGGAAGACGGTGTTGGCCGAGGCGTCGCAGTCGCTCAGGTAGAGCACGCCCGACACGAAGCAGTTGGCATGGTTGTGCACCGACTGCCGGCCGCCGGTGTGCATCGCGTTGACCCAGATCTCCTTGATGCCCCACTGCAGCTTCTCGCCGAAGAGCAGGCTGCCCATCTCGACCAGGTGCGGGCCGATGCGCCGCGCCAAGTCGCCCAGCAGCGGCTGCTCGCCGGCGTCGAGGATGCGGCTGTGCTGCAGGGCGTCGGAGCGGTGGTTGGCCCGTTCGGCTTCGGGCAGCAGGCTGTCGCGCAGCGCGCGAACCTGCTGCGCGTCGATCAGTTTTTCGACCCGCATCACCGGGGTCGGGAACAGCGAGAAGACGTCGGCCATGGTGTTCGCGCCGCCCTCAGGCACCGATCGCCACGATGCGCGTCAGCGACCAGTACGCCGCCACCGCACCGATCATGTAGAGCGCCGGCCGCCGCAGCGAGGTGAAGCCGCGCAGCCGCCCGAGCAGCGCCACCGCGCCCCAGGCCAGCGCCACCACCAGCAGCTGGCCCGCCTCCACCCCCAGGTTGAAGCCGAGCAGCGCCACGGTGATGTTCTGCTGCGGCAGGCCGATGTCCTTCAGCGCCCCGGCGAAGCCCAGGCCGTGCACCAGCCCGAACAGAAACGCCACCAGCGCCGGCCAGCGGCGCGCCAGCGTCTGCCGGTCGCGCAGCGCCTCGGCGCAGACCAGCACGATCGACAGCGCGATGCAGGCCTCGACCGGCGGCGAGCGCAGGGTGAGCAGGCCGAGCGCGCTGGCCGCCAGCGTCAGGCTGTGGGCCGCGGTGAAGGCGGTGATGGTGCCGACCAGCCGGCGGTTCAGCCCCACCAGGAACAGCAGGCCGACGACGAACATCAGGTGGTCGATGCCGCTCAGGATGTGTTCCACCCCGAGCACGGTGTAGAGCTTGCCGAGCTCCCAGCCGCCGCGTTCGTCGCGCGCGCCGCCGAACAGCTGCACGCTGGGCTGCGAGCCGCTGACGGTGACCACCGTCTGCTGCTGGTCGCGCCAGACGATGCGCACGATGGCCGCCGAATACGCCTGGCCGACGCCTGCGACCGACAGCGTGCCGGCCAGCCCGCCCGGTCCGCACTGCAGCAGGCCGGGGCCGCCGGCGCAGCCGGCCGGCCACACCGGTGCCAGGTCTTCGGCGATCGGCCGGCTCTTGGCCGGCGCGCCCCACGACCAGACGAACTGGCCCGGCGCGACCTCGCGCATCGTCATCTCGGCCAGCGACATCTCGTGGGCGATGGCGGGCAGCGCGGCGCTGCCGAGCCAGGCGGCGAGCAGCAGGCGCAGCA
>JAKONS010000128.1 GCA_022701845.1 Burkholderiaceae bacterium | reverse complement strand
CCACCGTCGACGGCGTGAAGTGCGTGGTGGTGCATCCCGACCTGCGCGACTACGACGCCATGGCCTGGGATTTCGTCATGAATTTCGCCCGCGACAACGGCCTGCAGGTCAGCGCCGCCGCGCCCGGGACCGCCGCCGACGCCGCCGGCGGCAAGCCGTGAGCGCCGCGGACCGCAGTCCGCGTTTCGTCCCTTCGGCCGACCTGCTGGTTCCCACCGACCAGCAGCGCGCCATCCAGACCTCCACCGCGCCCACGCTGCTGATCCAGGCCCGGGCCGGCGCCGCCAAGACCACCTCGCTCGCGCTGCGCCTGGCCGAAGCCTGGGCGCGCGGTGCGGCACCGGCCGATTGCCTGGTGCTCACCTTCACCGCCGAGGCCTGCACCGCGTTCCGCCAGGCGCTCGCCGCCATCGGCGTGCCGGGCGACGCGGTGCAGGATTTCCGCATCGACACCTTCGACGCCTTCGCCGCGTCGATCCTGCTGGCGGCCGAAGGCGGGGTGCGGGTGCCGCAGCATCTGCGGCCCGAGACGCTGCGCGAAACCGTCTGGGAGGCGGTGCAGCGGGTGGCCGGCCAGGACGACGAACGCTGGCCCGACGCGCTCGAATATCCGTCCGAAGGCGACCACGGTTTCATCGCCGGGTTCCTCGACGACATGCTGCGCATCAAGGGCACGCTGCGGCTGCAGCGCGACGCCCCGGAGGGCCCGCTCACGCCCGACGACGCGGCCGAGATGGGCCAGCGCTACATGACGCTGCGCACGCTGCACGCCTACGAACGCCTGCGCGCCGGCGGCCACCCCGACCGGCCGGCGTTCCGCGGGCCCTACGACGCCACCTACGACCTGGCCCGCCGCCTGCTGCAGGACCGGGAGGAGGGCGTCGACACCCCGTCGGCCGGCTGGCCGCAGCGCCTGCGGGTGCTGCTGGTCGACGAGATGCACGACATGAACGAGGCGATGTACGCGGTGTTGCTGCATCTGCTGACCGGGCGTTCGACCTTTTTCACCGGCGTGGGCGATGCCGACCAGGTGATCCATGCCGCCGCCGGCGCCGACGCCGCCTTCCTGCACGGCCGCATCGACGCCGATACCCGCCGCACCACCGAGACGCTGCGGCTCGACGCCAGCTACCGCTTCGGCCCGGCGCTGGCCGAGCCGGCCGCGCGCTTCATCGGCAAGCCGCTGGTTTCGGCGGATGTACGCCCGACGCAGGTGGAGGTGCGGGCCTATGCCGACGACGCGGCCTGCTGCGAACGGGTGCTGGCGGCGGTGAAGGCCTGGCGCAAGAAGTCGCGCAACGCGGCCGGGCTGGCGGTGCTGCTGCGGCACGAGCACCAGTCGATCGTGATCGAGAACGCGCTGATCGATGCCGGCATCGCCTACCGCACCGCCGGTTTCGAGAGCTATCTGCTGCGCCCGGAGGTGTTGCTGGTGCGCAGCCTGCTGGCCATCGTCACCCGCGATTTCACCAGCCTGGACGGGCGCGACACCCTGCAGCGCATGGTGCTGGCGTTCGTGATGTTCTGCGGCACCCGCTTCGACGACGACCCGGAGCGGCCCGACGCCACCCAGTCGATGCTGATGGCCGACGCCTTGCGCGACCTCGCCGGCAGTTCGGAAAACCTGCCGCAGTTCCTGCAGAACGTGGTGCTGCGCCAGGCCGAGCCGGGCGTGGCGCGGCGGCTGCGGGCGGCGATCGCGGTGGCCGGCGAACCCGGTGGGGCGGAGTTGTTCGGCCGCTTCCTGCAGGCGCTCGACATGCCGTGGTTCATCGCCCGGGCGCTGGTGCGGCCCGAGCGGCGCACCGATGCCCTGCGCAACCTGGCCGGTCTGCAGGCGCTGGCTGCCGGCTACCCGACCACGCAGGACTTCTTCGGCCGGCTCAACGCGGTGGCGCTGCACCAGGCGCGCATGCGGCGCAGCGGGGCGGTCACGCTGGCGCATGCGGCATCGGTGAAGGGGCTGGAATTCGAGGAGGTGCTGCTGCCGTTTCTGGAGCAGGGCGAGTTCCCCGACGCGCACGGCGCGCCGGCCGACGAGGCCAATCTCTTCTACGTGGCCATCACCCGCGCCCGGCAGGCGCTGCGGCTGTATGTGCATGCGTCGCGGCCCAGCGAATTCGTGCGGCGTGCGGGCCTGGCGCCGGGCTGAACCGCGCCCGCCAACGAAAAAACCGCCCGAAGGCGGTTTTCTCTACTTTTCTTTTCGCTGCAGCGCACCCGGTGCAAACGGCGGAAGGTCGCTGACGCGCCTTCCGGGCTTACCTGAATCTGTCTGTCAGGCGGCAGCGGGAGCGGTGGCGAGGGCCTTGACCTTCGCGGCCAGGCGGCTCTTGTCGCGGGAGGCCTTGTTCTTGTGGAAGATGCCCTTGTCGGCCACCGTGTCGACCACGCTCTGGGCGCGGGCGAAGGCTTCGGCTGCCTTGGTCTTGTCGCCGGCAGCGACTGCCTTTTCGACGTTCTTCACCGCGGTGCGGTACTTGGAACGCAGCGAGGTGTTCGCTGCGTTGAGCTTGACGTCCTGGCGGACGCGTTTACGGCCCGATGCGAGGCGGGGGTTCTTTTTCTTCGGCTTGGTTGCCATGGTTTGAATTCCTTGGGTTGTTCGAGGATGTTGCGGCGAAAAGCCTCCGATTATAGCTCGCCCCCAGGCTTGCGCACTTCGTGTCGCCGCCTACCCCCGGCCGGGGGCGATGCTGGGGAACCGGCGAAGCCGGTCCGCGGCATCCTGAGGCAGCAGGCCCCGGCGCCTGCGGCGGCCTGGGCCTGCGTTGGGTTGGCGTGGTGGGTAGCGCCACTACACTCGCGCCGGTGTCGCTATTCAAATCCGCCTCCGTCGTCTCGCTGCTGACCCTCGCCTCGCGCATCACCGGTCTGGCCCGCGAGCTGTTGATGGCCTCGGTGTTCGGCGTGTCCGCCATCACCGACGCGTTCAATGTCGCCTTCCGTATCCCCAACCTGTTCCGCCGGGTGTTCGGCGAGGGCGCCTTCAGCCAGGCCTTCGTGCCGGTGCTGGCCGCCACCCGGGTGGAGCGGGGCGAGGAGGGCGCGCGCGCGCTGATCGACCATGTGGCGACGATCCTCGCCTGGGTGCTGCTGCTGCTGTGCATCGCCGGCGTGGTCGGTGCGCCGCTGATGGTGTGGGCGATGGCCAGTGGCTTGAAGCAGACGCCCGACGGCTACGACGCCGCGGTGAACATGACTCGCTGGATGTTCCCCTATATCGGCTTCATGTCGCTGGTGGCGCTGGCCGGCGGCATCCTGAACACCTGGAAGCGCTTCGCGGTGCCGGCCGCCTCGCCGGTGCTGCTGAACATCTGCCTGATCCTGTCGATCACCTGGGGCGCGCCCTGGTTTCGCGCGCACGGCATCGAGCCGATCTATGCGCAGTGCGTGGGCGTGATGGTCGGCGGCCTGCTGCAGCTGATGCTGCAGCTGCCGGCGCTGCTGCGACTGGGCCTGCTGCCGCGCATCGGGCTGACGTTCACGGCGATCCGCCGCGCCTGGTCCGACCCGACCACCCGCGGCGTGGCGCGGCTGATGCTGCCGGCGCTGCTGGGCGTCAGCGTGGCCCAGGTGTCGCTGCTGATCAACACCCAGATCGCCTCGCATCTCGCGCCGGGCAGCGTCAGCTGGATCGTCTATGCCGACCGGCTGATGGAGTTCCCCACCGCCATGCTGGGCGTGGCCCTGGGCGTGGTGCTGATGCCGCAGCTGGCGGCCGCCCGCGCGGCCAAGGACGAGGCCCGCTATTCCGACATGCTCGACTGGGGTCTGCGGGTGGTGGTGGTGCTGTCGGTGCCCTGCGTGGTCGGCCTGCTGGTGTTCGCCCGCCCGCTGGTGGCGGTGCTCTACCACTACGGCCTGTTCACCGAGCGCGATGTGCAGCAGACCACGGTGGCGCTGATGGGTTACGGCTGCGGCCTGCTCGGCATCGTCGCGGTGAAGGTGCTGGCGCCGGGTTTCTATGCGCGGCACGACATGCGCACCCCGATGCGCATCGCGGTCTGCGTGCTGATCCTCACCCAGCTGCTCAACTGGCTGCTGGTGCCCTACCTGCAGCATGCGGCGCTGACGCTGTCGATCGGCATCGGCGCGCTGGTCAACGCGCTGTGGCTGCTCACCGGCCTGATCCGCCGCGGCACCTACCGGCCGCTGCCGGGCTGGGGCCTGTACCTGCTGCAGGTGCTGGCGGCGAGCGCGTTGCTGGCCATCTTCCTGGTGTGGATGGGCAACCGTTTCGACTGGACCGGCCTGCGCGCCGAGCCGGTGCGCCGCATGC
>JAKONS010000094.1 GCA_022701845.1 Burkholderiaceae bacterium | reverse complement strand
GCCGAGAAGTCGGGGTTGTTCATCGGGGTGCGCAGCTCGCCCACCACCTTGCCGCCGCCCTCCTCGAAGGCCTTCTTGAAAGCGGTGAAGGCATCGGTGCCGGAGGCGTAGTCGGCCACCACCACATAGGCCTCGCGGGTGCCGTTGCGCAGCATCCAGCGCGCCATCGGGTCGGACACCTGCTGCACGGTGAACGACAGCCGCGCCACATAGGGCGACGCGCCGGTGATGGCCGAGGACGACGCGTTCATCACCAGCGTCGGCACCTTGGCCTGGGTGGAGATGGCCGCCACCGCATAGGCGTTGGGGCTGAAGTCGAGGCCGGTCAGCAGCTGCACCTTGTCGCGCACCACCAGCTCCTGGGCCAGGCGCTTGGCGGCGTCGGGCGCGGGACCGGCGGTGTCCTTCTTGACGATCTCGACGGTGCGGCCGCCGATCTTGCCGCCGTGCTCCTTCAGGTAGAGCGCCACGCCGGCGTCGAACTGCCGGCCGTAGTCGGCGTACGGGCCGGAATAGGTGGCGATCATGCCGATGCGCAAGGCCTCCTGGGCCTGCGCGAAGGTGGCGAGGCAGCCGAGCGCGGCGGCCAGGAGGGTGCGTTTGGTCATCTTCATCTCGAGGGCTCCGGGTGGGTTGGGCGTCAGCCAGCGGGCTGCGCGGTGGTGGCGAGTTGGGTGAAGGGTTTCAGGTCGGCGTCGGCATCGGCGAGCACCTCGGCGGGAATGCGGGCACCCTGGGCGATCAGCTTGCGGGCCTGCATGTGTTCGGCCGGGCGGTTCACCGAATGCGCCGCCGCGACCGCGCCGTCGCGCAGGTAGTAAACGGTGAAGCGGTCGCTGTCCATGTCGCCGCGCAGCACCGGCCGATCGCTCGCCACCGGCAGGCCGGCCATCTGGAGTTTGAGCCCCTGCTGGTCGCTCCAGAACCAGGGTACTGCGGTCAGCGGGCGCGGCTGGCCGACCAGCACCGAGGCGGCGGCGCGCGCGCCGTCGTTGGCCGCCTGGATTGACTCGAGCCGCACGCGCGCCGGCAGGCCGGTCACCGGCGGCAACGCCATGGCGGCCACGTCGCCGGCGGCCAGCAGGCCGGGCACCGCGGTGCGGCCCAGGGTGTCGACCGGGATGCCGTCGGCGCAGGCGATGCCGGCCTGCTGCGCCAGCTCGCTGTTGGGCAGCACGCCTATGCCGAGCACCACCAGCTCGCAGTCGATGCACTGTCCGTCGTCGAGTTCGACCGACCGCACCCGCCCGCCGTCGCCGTGCAGCCGGCGCACGCTACGGCCCAGCGCCAGGGCCACCCCGGCGCGGCGGTGCGCGGCGGCGATGTAGTCGGACATGCCCGGCGGAAAGCTGCGCGCCAGCAGCCGCTGGTGCGCCTCCACCACGGTGACATGGGCGCCGGTGGCGGCCATCGCCGAGGCCACCTCCAGCCCGATGAAACCGCCGCCGACGACGCAGGCGCGCGGCGCGCCGCCGAGCGCGGCCGCCACCGCCAGCGCGTCGTCGAGGGTGCGCAGCTGGTGCACGCCCTGCAGCGCGGCGCCCGGCACCGGCAGCGGCCGGCAGCGCGCGCCGGTGGCCAGCGCCAGCCAGCCGTAGTCGAGCCGGGTGCCGTCTGCCAGCGCCAGGCGCCGGTCGGCGGTGTCGAGCCCGGTGGCACGGGTGCCCAGGCGCAGGTCGATGCGCTGGTCGCGAAAGAAATCCGGGCCGCGCAGGCCCAGCTGGTCGGCGGTGATCTTGCCGGCCAGCAGCCCCTTCGACAGCGGCGGGCGCTGGTAGGGCTGGTGGGGCTCGTCGCCGACGATGACGATGTCTTCCTCGAAGCCCAGTTCGCGCGCGCTGGCGGCGAGCTGGATGCCGGCGTAGGAGGCGCCGACGATGACGAGTGGCGGGGTCATGGGATGGAAGGCTCCGGTGGTTTATTCGGCGGCCGAATGGTGCCAGTGAAGCCAGCGCGATTCGATCCACAGGAACAGGCGGTTGAGGCAGTAGCCGATGGCGGCCAGGCAGATCACCGAGGCATACATCGCGTCGGCGCGCATGGCGTACTGCATCGACATCAGGTAGTGGCCGATGCCGCTGGCCCCGGCGATCATCTCGCCGATGACCGCCATCACCAGCGCCAGCGACAGCGCGGTGCGCATGCCCGCGGCCACCGCCGGCGCGCTGGCCGGCAGCACGATCTTCCAGAGCGTGGCCGCCCGGCCCAGGCCGAAAGTGCGGCCGGTGAGCGCCAGGGTCTCGTCCAGGCCCCGAACGCCGGCATAGGTGTTGACGAACACCGGCGCGAACACCGCCAGGGCGACGACATAGATCTTCAGCGCGTCGTCCACCCCCAGCAGCAGGATCAGCGGCGGCACGATCGCCGGCGTCGGCAGGGTGCGCTGGATCTCGATGAAGGGCCGGATCGCCCAGTCGAGCAGCCGGTACTGGCCCAGCAGCAGCCCGCAGACGATGCCCAGCGCCGAGCCGCAGGCGAAGCCCGCCGCCATGCGGCGCAGGGTCGATGCCAGCACCGGCCCCAGCTCGCCCGAGGCCAGGCCCTGCCAGCCGGCCGCCAGCACCGCCGAGAAGCGTGGCCAGTTGTCGCTGACGATCCAGCCGCCGGCCGCCGAGGCCTGCCACAGCGCCAGCAGCAGCAGGATCAGCAGCAGGCCGGAGAGCCGGCTGCGGGCCAGGCGCCGCAGGCTCATTTGAGGGCGGCCGGGGCGATCATGGCCCGCACGTCGACGTCGGTGGTCAGCAGGCCGCTTTCCTTCATCAGGCGGGCGGTGGCGAGCTGCGATGCCAAGTCGATCTTCTGCGGCAGCACCGCCAGGCTGATCTTCGCGACGAGCTCGGGCTGCATCTTGGTGAAGTCGGCCACGATGCGGCGCAGGTCGGGGTTGTCGAGGTTGGCGTTGTACCAGGCGACGCCTTTTTCGAAGGCGGTGTTGTAGCGGGTCAGCAGCGCCTGGTGCTTGCCGAAATAGTCCTCGGTGGTGACGTACTGCCCCACCTCGACGCCGGGCTGCACCACGTCGTAGGGCAGGCTCACCAGCTCGAATTCGGTGCCGCCCACCGCCGCGCCGAAGAAGGGGCTGACGTTGAAGGCGGCATCGACCTGCTTGGAGCGCAGCGCGTCGTTCATCTGTGGAAACGGCACCTCCTTGAAGCGCACCTTGGCCGGGTCGCCGCCGGTCTTGGCGACCCAGGAGCGGGCATACAGCCAGATGACGCCGTTGCGGGTGTTGACCGCCACCGTCTTGCCTTCGAGGTCCTTGCCGGTCTTGATGGCGTCGCCCTTGCGCGCGATCAGGCCGTTGGTGGGCGCGGCGCCGCTGCCCTGCTTGGTGCCGGCCGAGACGATCTTGAGCTTGAAGCCCTGCTGCTGGGCCAGCAGGGTGGACACCACGTTGCTGTACATCACGTCGTAGGCGCCGGCCATCAGGCCCGGAACGCCGGCCGCGCCGCCGGTCGACGGGGTGGCGACGATGTCGATGCCCTGCTCCTTGAAGAAGCCCTTGTCGATGGCGACGAACACCGGCGTGACGTCGAGGATCGGGATGTAGTTGACCCGTACCGTCTCGGCCCGTGCGGCCAGGGTGGCGGCGGCCAGCAGGGCCAGGGCGGCGCCTTGGCGCAGTAGCTTTTTCAGCGGCATCGTCGTTCTTCCAGTGGGTTGATGGTGAAAGCGGAAAGTCACTTGGCGCGCCAGGGCACGGCGCGCGCCTCGATGCGTTCGAAGAGCATGTTGAGCAGCAGGCCGGTGGCCGCCAGGATGACGATCCAGGCGTACATCGGGCGCACCTGGAAGGAGCGCTGCAGGTCGAGCACCTGGAAGCCGATGCCGGTCTCGGCGGCCAGCATCTCGGCCAGGATCACCAGCGCCAGGCCCATGCCCAGGCTGACCCGCATGCCGGTGAGCATCATCGGCAGCGCCGCCGGCACCACGATGGCGCGCAGCGTCAGCCAGCGCGAGCAGCCCAGCGTGCGGGCGGTGGAAAGCAGCACCGGGTCGATGCCGCGCACGCCCTGCAGGGTGCCGATCAGGATCGGGAACAGCGCCGCCAGCGCCACGGTGGTGCTCTTCATGCCCGGCCCGATGCCCAGAAAGATGACGAAGGCCGGAATCAGCGCGGGCTTCGGAATCGGCCGGATGATTTCCACCAGCGGCTCCAGCAGCCCGTAGGCCCAGGCGTTGCGGCCCATCAGCAGGCCCAGCGACACGCCCGCCACGCAGGCGATGCCGTAGCCCGCCAGCAGCATCGCCAGCGTCTGCCCCAGCGGCTCCAGGAACTGCCCGGTGGCCAGCAGGTTCCAGAGCGCCGGTGCGATCTGCGACGGCGCGGGAAACAGCGCGGTGTTGGCCAGCCCGGTGCGGCAGACCGCCTCCCAGGCCGCCAGCACCAGCAGGAAGGCCAGCCCACCGACGCCGAAACGCCCCGGGCTACGCATGGGCCGCCTCGGCCTTCTGGCGGGTGATGAGGTGGGTGGTGAGCTCGGCGCGCAGGTCCAGGAAACGCGGCAGCGCGCGGGTGGCCATCGATTCGCGCGGGCGCGGCAGGCCGGTGGCCTCCATGCGCTCCAGCGTCGACGGGCGGTTGGACAGCACGGCGATGCGGTCGGCCATGAACACCGCTTCCTCCACGTCGTGGGTGACCAGCACGATGGTCAGGCCCTGCTGCCGCCACAGGTCCAGCACCAGGCTCTGCAGTTCGATGCGGGTCAGGGCGTCGACCGCGCTGAACGGCTCGTCGAGCAGCAGCACCCGCGGCTGCGCGGCCAGCGCCCGGGCGATGGCCACCCGCTGCTGCATGCCGCCCGACAGCTGCCAGGGGTAGTGGTCGGCGAAGCCGGTCAGGCCGACCATCGCCAGGTAGCGGTCGCACTGCTCGCGCCGCTCGGCCCGCGCCATGCCGGGCTGGCGCGCCTCGAAGGCCAGCGCCACGTTGGCGCGCACGCTGCGCCAGGGCAGCAGCGACTTGGCGTACTGCTGGAACAGGTAGACGATTTCCGGCGGCGGCGCGGTCACCGGCCTGCCGCCCAGCAGCACCTCGCCGCCGCTGGCCGGCACCAGCCCGGCCATGATCTGCAGCAGGGTCGACTTGCCGCAGCCCGACGGACCCAGGATGGCCATGAATTCGCCCTGCTCGATGTCCAGCGAGATGCTGTCGATGGCGGTGGTCGCGGCGCCGTGGCGGGTGCTGTAGACCTTGCGGACCGCGCGGAGAGACAGGTAGGCCATGGGAGAGAGATCCTCGGTG
>JAKONS010000079.1 GCA_022701845.1 Burkholderiaceae bacterium | reverse complement strand
TCGCTGGTGCCGCAGGGTTTCGGCCGCATCACCACCCTGGCCGATGTGCGCCGGGCGGTGTACGGCGGGCTCGATCCGGCCGCCGCCCGCCTGGCCGGGCAGGATTTCCTGCAACTCGACGCCCTGCCGGACGACCCCGCCCGGCTGGCGCTGTTCGCGCAGCTGACCGGCACGCCGCCCGCCGCGCTGCACCTGCCCTCGCTCGACGCGGCCTACGACCACTACTACGCCAGCGGCCTGAATTCCGCGCGGCTCGACGCCTATGCCGACCTGCTGCAGGCGCTGGCCGAGGGCCGGGCGCTGGGGCCGGCGGGCACCGACTATCTGCTGGGCCTGATGGGCCGCATCGCGACCGGGCGCCACCGGGTGACCGCCGGCCTGCCGCCGACGGTGGACTTCGCCCACAAGACCGGCACCCAGCGCCGCCGCATCTGCGACTCCGGCATCGTCGGCGTGCCGCGCGGCGACGGCATGGCGCCGCAGCGGGTGGTGCTGGTGGCCTGCGTGCGCGATGCGCCGTCGCTGCCGCGCGCCGAACGCGCCCTGCGCCAGGTGGGCCAGGCGCTGTGCCGTTCCGGATTGATCACCAAGGGAATCCCCGATGCACCGACCTGCCATGCCGCCGTGGGCGTTCGCCGCCTGCCTGGCGCTTCTCAGCGCGCCGTTCGCTGACATTCCCGCCGCTGCCGCGGCCGACTGGCCGCAGGCGCTGCGCCAGCAGGTCGAGCAGATCGACCGCAGCACGCCCGGCTCGCTCGGCGTGTATGTGAAGCGGCTCGACACCGGCGAGAGCTTCGGCTACGGCGCCGACCAGCGCTGGTACCTGGCCTCCACCGCCAAGGTGCCGATCGCCATCGCGCTGCTGCAGCAGGTCGATGCCGGCAAGCTGCAGCTGCGCCAGCAGATGACGCTGGAAGAGGCCGATAAGGTCGACGGTTCCGGCGAGCTGGTGTGGGCGAAGACCGGCAGCCGCTACACGCTCGACTCGCTGCTCGACCGGATGCTGGGCGTGAGCGACAACACCGCGGCCAACATGCTGATCCGGGCCGTCGGCGAAGACACGCTCAACGCCAGCGCGGCCGCGGCGATGGGCGCCGGCAACCTCGGCCGGATCACCACCTTCACCGAGGTGCGGCGCGAGGTGTATGCCGAGCTCAACGCCGCTGCGGCGGAAAAACTGTCGAACCGGCAGCTGGTCGAGATCGCCGGCGCGCCGATGGGGCCGAAGCGGGTCGATGCGGCGCGCCGCGCGATGAACCTGCAGGACGCCGACCTGCAGGCGCGCAGCATCGACGAGGCCTATGCGCGCTACTACGCCGACGGCGACAACGCGGCCACGCTGGAGGCCTACGGCGCCATGCTGGAGAAGCTGGTGCGCGGCCAGCTGCTGTCGCCCGGCAGCACCCAGCGGCTGTTCAAGGGCATGAAGTTCGGCAAGCCCGGCGACTACCGGCTGGAGGCCGGCCTGCCGAAGACGGTCAAGCGCATCCACAAGACCGGCACCCAGTACCGCCGCGCCTGCCATGTGGCGGTGGTCGACCCGCAGGACCGCGGCGCGCACGCGGTGGTCATCGCCTCGTGCGCGGCCGACCTGAACGACCAGACCGAGGCCGGCGGCGTGTTCCAGCAGGTGGGCCGGGCGGTGACCCGGACGGCGCTGGCGGCCGGCGGCCAGTAGCCAGCAGCCTTCGGTCGTCGTCGAGCCGGCTCGTCAGTCGGCGCCGACGGCGATGCGGGCGCCGGGCCGGGCGCTGTATTCGCTCCACGAGCCGGGGTACAGCGCGGCGCCCTGCAGGCCCGCCACTTCCATCGCCAGCAGGTTGTGGCAGGCGGTGACGCCCGAGCCGCATTGGGTCACCAGCTGCTCCGCCGGCCGGCCGCCGGTGATCGCGTCGAATTCGGCGCGCAGTTGCGCGGCCGGCTTGAAGCGGCCGTCGGCGGCCAGGTTGTCCTTGAACAGCCGGTTGCGGGCGCCCGGGATATGGCCGGCGACCGGGTCCATGGTTTCGTTCTCGCCGCGGAAGCGGTCCGGCGCGCGGGCGTCGATCACCAGCTGCCGGCCGCTGTCGATGTTGGCGTCGATCGCGTCGTAGTCCATCGATCGCACCAGCGATGCGCGCTGGCGGAAGCCGCCGGCCGGCGCGGCTGCCGGCACCTCGGCGGTCACCGGCTGGCCGGCGGCCTTCCAGGCGGCGATGCCGCCGTCGAGCACCGCCACCGCCTCGTGCCCGGCCCAGCGCAGCATCCACCACAGGCGCGCCGCGTAGATGCCGCCGGCGTTGTCGTAGGCGACGACCTGGGTGTCGTCGTCCAGGCCGAGGTCCGACATCGACTGCACGAAGGTCGCCAGCGGCGGCAGCGGGTGGCGGCCGTTGTCGCCGGTCTTCTCGCCGCTCAGCACCTGCTCCAGGTGCAGGTAGACCGCGCCGGGCAGGTGGCCGGCCCGGTAGGCGCGGCCGCCGGCGTCGTGGTCGAGCAGGTCGTAGCTGCAGTCGAACACCCGCGGCGGGCGGGGCGAGCGCAGCGCCTGGGCGAGTTGGTCGGCGGAGACGAGGGTGGTGAGGTGCATGGCGGGGTCCTTCGGGAATGCGGGTCGGGTGGGAGGGCGTCGCTGGCCGCATCGTATCGGTGGCGGGGCTTGCCGGTGGCCCACGGGGAATGCGTGCGGGCCGGGGTTTCACCCGTCGCGCGGGCGCGCGCAGCGGGCTGTAATCGGCGCATGGACACACAACGCATCGGCATGGTCGGCATCGGCCTGATGGGCCACGGCATCGCTTCCAACATCGCCCGCAAGGGCTGGCCGCTGACGGTGCTGGAGCACGCCGGCACCCAGCCGCTCGACGACCTGCGGGCGGCCGGCGTGGCCACCGAGACCCGTGCCTCGGCGCTGGCCGCGGGGGCGGACATCGTCATCCTCTGCGTTACCGGATCGCCCCAGGTGGAGGCGGTGCTGACCGGCGCCGACGGCGTGCTGGAAGGGCTGCGGCCGGGCACGGTGGTGATCGACTGCTCGACCGCAGTGCCGGCCTCCACCGAGCGGCTGGCGCAGACGGTGCAGCGCGCCGGCGGCCGCTTCATGGACGCCGCCATGACCCGTACCCCGAAGGAAGCCGCCGAGGGCCGGCTGAACCTGCTGGTGGGCGCCGATGCCGATCTGCTGGCCGAATGTCGGCCGCTGCTCGAATGCTTCGCCGAGAACATCACCCACGCCGGCCCGGTCGGCGCCGGGCACCGGATGAAGCTGCTGCACAACTATGTGTCGCTGGG
>JAKONS010000078.1 GCA_022701845.1 Burkholderiaceae bacterium | reverse complement strand
GTGGCCGGCCACCGGCGCGCCGGCCGACAGCAGCTCCTCGACCAGCACGAAGCGCGAGAAGGCGTCGAGCTCGGCGCCGCCGTAGCGCGCCGGCATGGTCACGCCGACCCAGCCGCGTGCGGCCAGGCGGCGGCTGAAGGCGGCGTCGAAACCCATCCAGGAGCGGGCGCGGATGTCGGCCGGCAGGCGCGGCATCTCGGCGGCGAGGAATTTGCGCACTTCGGTGCGAAAGGCGCTGGCGTGGTCGGGCAGGGTGGCGAAGACGAAACTGTCGAGCAGGTCGGACATGGCGCTGGGGCGCGCGGCGGGCGCCAAGTGGAATCCAGCGGGAAGCCTATGCCGGGGCACTGCACCGGTCCAATATTGTTTTTTGGGCGGCCGATACCGCGGCGGTATCGAGCCGAGGGTTAATCCTTAGCGCGCGGGGCCAGATGCGCGAAAGGGCAGTCCAGGTATCGCCCGCAGCCGAATCGATATTGGACAAACCCGGCACCCGGCCGTAGCCTGCGCGCTCCCGAGGCTTCCCATTCCCCCGACCATGGCCGATTTCCTGCTGTACGAACAAGCCGATCACGTCGTCACCCTGACGCTCAACGACCCGGACCGCCGCAACCCGCTCACCGGCAACAGCGCGGTGCCCGAGTTCATCGCCGCCATCGCCCGCATCGAGCAGGACCCGTCGGTGCGGGTGGTCATCGTCACCGGCGCCGGCAGCGCCTTCTGCTCCGGCGGCGACATCAAGACGATGCAGCACCAGTCCTCCGGCGCGGTGAGCGGCATGCGCATCCGGCAGGACTACCGGCAGGGCATCCAGCAGCTGCCGCTGGCGCTGTTCAACCTGGAGGTGCCGGTGATCGCGGCGGTCAACGGCGCGGCGATGGGCGCCGGCCTGGACCTGGCCTGCATGTGCGACATCCGCATCGCCAGCGACAAGGCGCGTTTCGCCGAGAGCTTCGTCAAGGTCGGCATCGTGGCCGGCGACGGCGGCGCCTGGCTGCTGCCGCGGGTGATCGGCATGTCGCGCGCGGCCGAGCTGTCGTTCACCGGCCGCACCATCGACGCGCGCCAGGCGCTCGACTGGAACCTGGTGTCGCAGGTGGTGGCGCCCGACGACCTGATGCCCGCCGCGCGCGCCCTGGCCGCCGAGATCGCCGCCAACCCGCCGCATGCGGTGCGCATGACCAAGCGCCTGATCCGCGAGGGCATGCACAGCACGCTGCCGGCCATCCTGGAGCTGTCGGCCGCCTACCAGGTGCTGTCGCACCAGACCGACGACCACCGCGAGGCGGTCGCCGCCTTCCTGGAAAAGCGCCCGGCGCGCTTCGCCTGAGGCGGCGCGCATGCGGGCCGCCGGTGGCGCGAGAGCGCAGAAAGGGCAGGGCGATGCGCCGGAGCCGCACGGTATGCTCGCCCGTCTTTCTCCAGCCCCCACCATGGACCTGCGGCGCATCCGCCATTTCGTCGTCCTCGCCGAGACCCTGAACTTCCGCAAGGCGGCGGAGCGGCTGTTCATGGCGCAGCCGCCGCTGTCGGTGTCGATCCAGAAGCTGGAAGCCGAGCTGGGCACCAAGCTGTTCACCCGCGACAGCAGCGGCGTGGCGCTCACCGCCAGCGGCCGCGCGGCGCTGGCCGAGGCGCGGCGGGTGCTGTTCCACAACGAGCAGTTCGTGCAGATGGCCGGCAGCGCCGCCGACGGCACCGGCGGGCGGCTGCATGTGGGCTTCGTCGGCTCGGCCAGCTTCGGCATGCTGCAGCGCCTGGTGCCGCTGTACCGGGCGCAGTACCCGGGCGTGGAACTGATCCTGCGCGAGGCGACCTCCAACGCGATCCTGCAGCAGATCGAGGGCGACGAACTCGATGTCGGCCTGGTGCGCACCCCCCTGCTGCAGAGCACCCGCGCCCGGCTCACCCCGCTGGGGCAGGACTGCTTCGTGGCGGCGCTGCCGCGCGGCAACCCGCTGGCCGACCGCGCCGAGCTGGCGCTGGCCGACCTGGCGCACGAGAGCTTCGTCATGTACACCCGCAGCTTCGCCGCCGGCCTGCACGGCGCGGCGATGCTGGCCTGCCAGGCGGCCGGCTTCGTGCCCCGCATCGCGCAGGAGGCGACCCAGGTGCAGACGGTGCTGGCGATGGTGGAGAGCGGGCTGGGCGTGGCGCTGGTGCCGTCGGTGATGCAGCGCTTCACCAGCGCCAAGATCGTGTTCCGCGCGCTGGTCAACTTGCCGGAGGCGGCGGCCATCGGCATGGCGCTGGCCTGGCGGCCGGAGATGGAGAGCGCGGCGGCTCAGCGCTTCCGGCAGCTGGCGGTGCGGGAACTGGAACGCTCGGCGCAGGACGGTGCGGCGGGCGGTGCCGCAGCGGCGTCGCCCACGCCGGCGGGCGACGCCGGCCGGGACCTCATTCGAGCGTGACGCCGGTGGCCTTCACCACACCGGCCCAGCGCGCGAGTTCCTTCTTCACATAGGCGCCGTATTCGGCCGGCGTCGAGCCCAGCACCTCGGCGCCCTGCACCGCCAGCCGGTCGCGCACTTCCGGCGTCTGCAGCGCCTTGACGATCTCGGCGTTCAGCCGCGTCACCACCGCCGCCGGCGTGCCGGCCGGCACCATCACACCCTGCCAGGCGCCCACCTCGAAGCCGGGCATCACCGTCTCCGACAGGGTGGGCACGTCGGGGTAGATCGCCATGCGCTTGCCGGTGCTCACCGCGAGCAGCTTGACTCGCTTGTCCTTGATGAAGCTCTGCACCGAATTGATGGTGTCGGTCATGAACTGGATCTGCCCGCCGGCCAGGTCCACGTCGGCCGGCGCGCTGCCCTTGTACGGGATGTGGGTGGCCTGCAGCCCCATCGCCTGCACGAACTGGAAGGCGCCCAGGTGGGTGACGTTGCCGTTGCCCGCCGAGCCGTAGCTGAGCGCGCCCGGATGCGCCTTGGCATAGGCCACGAACTCGGCCACCGTGTTGGCCGGAATCGACGGATGCACCACCAGCGCCAGCGGCACCACCGCGGTCAGCGCCACCGGCAGGAAGTCGCGCTGCACGTCGTAGGGCACGCTCTTGTAGAGGGCGGGGCTGAGGGTGATCGACGAGGTGTTGTAGAGCACGGTGTAGCCGTCGGCCGGCGCCTTGGCCACCAGCGCCGCGCCGATGTTGCCGTTGGCGCCGCCCCGGTTGTCGACGATCACG
>JAKONS010000077.1 GCA_022701845.1 Burkholderiaceae bacterium | reverse complement strand
CCACCGTGGGGCCGTGGCCGTTGTGCGGGTCGTACAGGCTGAACACCCCCGCCAGCAGCACCACGCCGAGCGTCTGGCCGGTGAGCCGGGCGGTGCCCAGCATGCCGCTGGCGCCGCCGGAGCGCTGCGCCGGCGCCGAGGTGACGATGGTGTGGTTGTTGGGCGACTGGAACAGCCCGAAGCCGAAGCCGCAGAACGCCAGCCGCCAGGCGATGTCGAGGTTCGACGGATGCGCCGACAGCATCGCCAGCGCCACCAGCCCGACGGTCATGCAGGCCATGCCGATGCCACCCAGCAGGCCGTCGGCCACCCGGCCGATCAGCCGGCCGGCCAGCGGCGCGGCGACCACCGTGGCCAGCGGCCAGCAGCTCATCAGCAAACCGGTCTGGCCGGCGCTGCGGCCGAAGCCGTCGAGGATCAGGAACGGCAGCGACACGAAGGCCAGCATCTGGGCCGCGAAGGCCGACACCGAACTGCACATCGACAGCCGGAAGACCGGAATCCGCAGCAGGTCGACCGGCAGCAGCGGCACCGCCTGCTTGCGTTGCCGGTTCACGTAGAAGATGCCGATCACCACGCCCGCGGCCAGCAGCAGGCCGCCGCGCACCAGGCCGGCCGGATCGCCCGCCTTGCCGACACCCACGCCGAGCGCATCGGCGCCCAGCACCACCAGCGCGAACATCGCGCCGTTCAGGGCCACGTCGACCAGCGACAGCCGCGCGCCGGCCGGCGGCGGGCCGGCGTTCTCCGGCAGCGCCTTCCAGCCCAGCGCCAGCACCAGCACGCCCAGCGGCAGGTTGAGCGCGAACAGCCACTGCCACGACGCCACCGACAGGATCGCCGCGGCCACCGTCGGGCCGGCCACCGAGGCGGTGGCCACCATCACCGAATTCAGCGCCACCCCGCGCCCCAGCAGTTCGCGCGGGTAGATGCGCCGCACCAGCGCCCCATTGACCCCCATCAGCCCGGCGCCGCCGATGCCCTGCACGCCGCGGGCGATCGCCAGGCCGAGCAGCGAATCGGCCATGACGCAGGCCAGCGAGCCGAGGGTGAACAGCACCAGCCCGCCCAGGTAGACCTTGCGGT
The DNA here is from genome assembly GCA_022701845.1 of Burkholderiaceae bacterium. The sequence goes on along the minus strand of JAKONS010000077.1, from coordinate 1,738 downwards.
AGCCGATCAGGTCGCCCAGGGTGGCGCAGGGCAGCAGCAGGGTCAGCAGCGCGACCTGGTAGGCGTTGACCACCCAGATCGCATGCGCGGCCGAGGCCTGCAGGTCGCGCGCGACCGCCGGCAGCGCCAGGTTGACAATGGTGCCGTCGAGCACCGCCAGGGTGATGCCGAGAATGATCACCACCATCGCGCGGTGGCGTTCGCGCGTGGGCAGGCCGTCGGGAAGGGACATGGGGATGGGACTGTCTCGGAGGCCGTCGGTCGGCATGTAAGGGGAATGCGCCGCGGCGTGGCGGGCGCGCAGCGCGGCGGCTATTGTCCGCGAGACCCCTTGCCCCTCGCTGCTCCTTCCGGATTAACCGACCCCATGCGCCTGCCACTCCCCCTGCTCTCGTTTCTCGTCCACCTGTATGTGGGCTGCCGCCTGCTGCCGGCTTTGCTGCCCGCCTGGCCCTGGGCCGGCGCCCTGCCGGTACTGCTCTGGCTGGTGGCCTCGGCCCTGCTGCTGCCGATGGCGATGGGCCGCACCCGCGGCCGCGGCGAGGGCCGGGTGGTGAAGGTGGCCGGCCTGGTGGCGATGGGGTTGTTCTCGTCGCTCTTCGTGCTCACCTTCCTGCGCGACCTGGCTTTGCTGGCCGGCACGCTCTGGAGCCTGGCGGTGGACGGCTCGCAGCTGCCGCTGCAGGTGTTCTCGCGCTGGTCGGCGGCGGGTGTGCCGCTGGCGGCGATCGTGGTCACCCTGGTCGGCACCTACAACGCCCGCCGGACGGCGGCGGTGCGCCGGGTCGACGTTCCCATCGCCGGGCTGCCGGCGGCTTTCGAGGGTTTCACCATCGCGCAGCTGACCGACGTGCATGTCGGGCCGACGATCCGCGCGCCCTATGTGCAGGCGCTGGTGGACCGGGTCAACGGGCTGGAGGCCGATCTGGTGGCGATCACCGGCGACCTGGTCGACGGCAGCGTGGCGGCGCTGTCGGCCCATGTGGCGCCGCTGGGCGGGCTGCGGTCCCGGTACGGGACCTTCTTCGTGACCGGCAACCACGAGTACTACGCGGGGGCGCATGCGTGGATCGCGGAGGTGGAGCGGATCGGGATGACGGTGTTGCTGAACCGGCATGTGGTGATCGCGGGTGGGGCTGGCGCTGCGGGTGGCGCTGCCGCTGGTGATGGTGGTGGTGCGGTGCCGCCGTTGGTGCTGGCGGGGGTGGCGGATTTCGGGGCGGGGCATTTCGATGCTGCGCATCGGAGCGATGCGGTGGCCGCCTTGCGCGGCGCGCCGGGGGAGGCGGCGGTGCGGGTGTTGCTGGCGCATCAGCCGCGGAGTGCGGCGGGGGCTGCGGCGGCGGGGTTCGATCTGCAGCTGTCGGGGCATACGCACGGGGGGCAGTTCTGGCCCTGGAATCATTTCGTGCGGTTTCAGCAGCCTTATGTGGCGGGGTTGCACCGGTTGGGGGGGTTGTGGGTTTATGTGAGTCGGGGGACGGGGTATTGGGGGCCGCCTAAGCGGTTTGGGGCGCCTTCGGAGATTACGCTTTTGCGGTTGGTTGGGGCAGTGTGATTATTTTTTGGGTGGGTTGATTTGATATTTGGGGCTTTGTTTTTGTTGGTGGTTTGATTGGAGAGCTGGGGGCTTGCGCGCCCCCAGACCCGCGGTAACTTTCTTTTTCGCAAAAAAAGAAACTCACGAAAGAAAATTGCTAGGGGACGAGCTGAACGCTCGGGTCGGGCCATTGCTTCG
>JAKONS010000074.1 GCA_022701845.1 Burkholderiaceae bacterium | reverse complement strand
TCGGCCTCGGCATAGCCGGCGCGCACCAGGCGGCCGGCGGTGTCGATTTCCTGGCGTCCGAACAGGGCGTGCTGGCGGCGTGCCAGATCCACCAGGGCGGCGGCACGCGGGTCGGTGGCGGCCCGGCGTGCGGTGGCGGTGCACAGCGCATCGGCCGTGGCCGCATCGGCTCCTGCCGGCTGCGCCGCCGCCGATGTCGCCGTCTGGGCAAGTGCGACGGCGACGGCCAGGGCTGCCGCCCGGCCGCGCCCGAGGCGCCGCCTAGAACGCAACGAACGGGCCGGCGCCCAGCGGCGTGGCCGCGCCGCCGATGGCGGTGTACACGCTGCGGCCGTAGAAGAACGGCAGGCCCCAGAGGAAGCTGTTGGTCGAGCCGAGCGTGGCGCCGATGTCGGGCAGCACCGCGGTGTTGGACGCGGTGGTGAACAGCGTGTTGGCGTTGGCCAGGCGGAAGGGCACCGAGCCGCTGACGCCGTTCGACCCGGTGACCACCGCCAACAGGTTGAGCGGGGTGGGCGGGCAGTAGAACGACGAGTCGCTGCTGCAGCGTGGAATCGATGCGTCGGAGAAGAACAGGAAGTTGGACCCGCTGTCGAAGGCCGACCGGCTGTAGGTGCGGCCGTTGTAGGTGGTGCTGAGCAGCCCGGTGGTCGGGTTCACCCCGTAGGCCACCGCCGAGCCGACGCCGTTGTTGGCGCGGGTGCCGATGCCCAGCACCAGCGAGCCGTAGACGGTGGTCTGGCCGGCGGTCGACACGTTCGGGAACTGGATCAGCGTGCCGTTGTTGTCGGTGGCCATGCGGGCGACCGGGTGCGTCACCTGCTGCGCCAGCGGCACCGCGGTGGGGGTGCAGCCGGCGGTGGTGCTGCCGGTGCAGGCGTAGTAGGTGGCGGCCACCGCGGTGGAGGCGCAGGCGGCGCCGCAGTCCTGCACGAAGTGGCCGATGCCCAGGATGCCCTTGGCGCCCAGGTCGGCCACCGTGTTCTGCGACGGGCCGGTGTTGGCGCAGCTGTTCGGCGCGCCGGGCAGGGCCGGGTCGGCGATCACCTGAATCGGCAGCGACGCGGCGGTGAGCCCGCCGAGGGTGACGTCGGCGGTGCGCACCGAACCCCAGGTGTAGCCGCTGATGAAGGTGGCGCATTCGGCCAGCGGCGTGCCGGCGGCGTTGGCCTGGCGCGGCAGGGCGTTCAGGCTCGCCACCGCCGAGGCGACCAGGCGCAGGCCGGTGGAGCCGGTGTCGACGATCACATGGTCGATGGTCTGGCAGGCGGTGGTGGAGCCCGGCGCGCAGATGGTGACGTTGGCGTAGGGCAGGTTGGCGATGCGGCCGTTGGCGCCTGCCGGGCCGCTGTCGACCACCAGCGACACCAGGTTGCTGGCCGTGCCGGCGCCCGGGGTGGCGGGGTTGGTCGGCGTGGTGGTGACGGTCTCGCTGCCGCCGCCGCCGCCACCGCCGCCGCAGGCCGACAGCAACAGGGCGGCGCATACGGCGCCGACGCGGAACAGGGTTTTAGCGGACGGCATCGGCATCGACTCCGGCGGGAAGTTGGGGGGCGAGCCAGGCGCGGCCGGCGAAGGCGCGCATGTGGCCGGAGGATTCCATCACCAGGCCGGCATCGCCGGCCGGCCGCAGCGCCATCGGGCCGCGGCGGCCCTCGCGGTTGCGGTTGCGGGTGCTCTCGCCGACGGCGGCGAAATGGGTGGCGCCCAGCAGCTGCTTCAGGTCGGGGATCAGCGGGCCCTCCCAGGCCACGCCGAAGACGGTGCCGGCCGGGGCGACGAATTCGCGCACCACCGTGCCCGAGGGCAGGGTGAAGGCGGCGACCGAATAGCCGGCGCCGGCGACCGCCGGCAGGGCGGTGGCCTGCAGGGCGATGCGGTCGGCCTCGACCGAGGCGGCATCGCCGCCGAGCGTGGCGCCGGCCGGCAGCGCGGCGGCGCCGGCCGCGAGGGCCAGCAGGCAGGCCTGCAGCCGGCGGGAGCGAAAGGGCGTCAGAAATGACATGGTGAGAGTTCCGTGGCGCTGAAGTCGGGCGATTCTGGCATGGCATGCCGGCCGCGCACCCCGTGGATTTCCATGCCATGCCGGCGGCCGTGGCCCGGCCGGACCGGCGCCGGCACTAGCCCTGGCGGCGCCAGAAGTCGCGGTGCGGCGCAGCCAGCGCGTCGGCCAGCGCCGGCACCGGGCCGGTCACGCCGACGGCGCGCTGGCCGCTGGCGAACACCTGCCGGCAGGGCAGGGCCAGAGTGGGGTTGTCGGGGTGGTCGCCGGTCAGGGCCAGCAGCGCGGTCTCGTCGGCGCCGTACAGCACATGGCCGATGCCCGACCAGTAGATGGTGCCGGCGCACATGGCGCAGGGCTCGAAGGTGGTGACCAGGGTGCAGCCGGCCAGGTAGGCGCCCGGCCAGCTCGACGCCGCCTGCCGCGCCAAGGTCGATTCGGCATGGTTGACCGTGTCGATGTTGCCCTGCTCGGCCAGCACCGTGTCGCCGTCGGGCGCCAGCAGCAGGGCGCCGAACGGATGCCGGCCCAGCGCCATCGCCCGCAGCGCCACCGCGCCGGCGCGGCGCAGGGCGGTGTCGATCTGCGCTGGCGTCAACCGGCCGAGGGCACCGTTGGCGGCGGCGTCGTGAGAAGCCGAAAGCTCACGCATTCGAGCTGCGGTGCGCCCAGGCGGTGGTGCGCTTCTCGATCAGGCTGAATAGCTCATACATCGCCATCGCCATCGCGCCCACCACCAGCAGGCCGGCGAAGGCCAGGCCCATCTGCATCGACGAGCCGGCGGAGATCAGCAGGTAGCCGATGCCCTCGTTGGCGGCGGTCATCTCCGAGACGGTGGTGCCGACGAAGGCCAGGGTGATGGCCACCTTCAGCGAGCCGTAGAAATACGGCATGGAGCGCGGCAGGCCGACCTTCATCAGCACGTCCCAGCGCTTGGCGCCCAGCACCCGCAGCACGTCTTCCAGCTCGGGCTCCAGCGTGGCCAGGCCGGTGGCGATGTTCACCATGATCGGAAAGAAGCTGATCAGGAACGCGGTCAGGATGGCCGGCCCCACGCCGATGCCGAACCACACCACCAGGATCGGCACGAAGGCGGCCTTGGGCAGCGCGTTGAAGGCGGTCATCAGCGGGTAGACGGCGGCATAGGCCAGGCGCGAGCTGCCGATGACGAAACCCAGCAGCACACCCACCACGATGGCGATGCCGAAGCCCACCATCGTCACCCAGAAGGTGCGCCAGGCATGGCCGGCGATGATCGCCTTGAACTCCATGAACTGCGCGGCGATGCGCGCCGGGCTCGGGAAGATGAATTCGGACACGTCGAAGGCGCTGCAGACGATCTGCCAGAGCGCCAGCGTCACCACCAGCAGCAGCCAGGGCGACCAGCGTTCCATCTGTTTGTTGTCGAGTTTCATGGGGGCCTGGAGATGCGGACGGGAGGGCTTACTGCGGCACGGCGGCGCCGACCGGGGTGCGGATCGCGCCGATGTGGTTGCGCAGCTCCAGCACGATGTCGGTGAAGTCCTTGGTGTAGGTGAGCTCCAGCGGGCGCGGGCGGGGAAAGTCGATCTCGCGCCGGGCCACGAAGCGGCCGGGGCTCTTGCTCATCACATAGACCGCGTCGGCCAGGAACACGCTCTCGCGCAGGTCGTGGGTCACCAGGATCACGTTGAAGCCCTGCTCGGCATGCAGGTCGCGCAGGATGCACCACAGCTCCTCGCGGGTGAAGGCGTCGAGCGCGCCGAAGGGCTCGTCGAGCAGCAGCATCTTCGGCTCGTGGATCAGGGCGCGGCAGATGCTGGCGCGCTGCTGCATGCCGCCCGACAGCTGCCAGGGGAACTTGTCCTCGTAGCCGCCCAGGCCCACCTTCTGCAGCAGCCGGCGGGCGCGTTCCTCGTACTGCTTGCGGTTCTTCTTGAAACTGGAGCGGTAGGGCTCGACGATCTCCAGCGGCAGCAGCACGTTGTCGACGGTGGTGCGCCACGGCAGCAGCGACGACGCCTGGAACGCCATGCCGGATATCTTCAGCGGCCCGGTCACCGGCTGGCCGTCGATCAGGATCTTGCCCATCGACGGCATGCGCAGCCCGGTGGTCAGCTTCATGAAGGTCGACTTGCCGCAGCCCGACGGCCCGACGATGGCGATGAATTCGCCGCGCCTGACCTGCAGGTCGATGCCTTCCACCGCGAAGTGGCTGGCCCGCAGCAACTCCTCGTTGTAGGCGAGCCAGACATCCCGGAAATCCACGAACGGAGCTTCGGCGACAGCGTTGGACATAACGACTTTCAAGCGCACCCCCGGTCATCACCGGAGGCGCCACGAATTTCAGGGAACGCCGCGGGGTGGCTTTGCCAGCCCCGCCAGCGTTGCCCCCGGAGGGGGTTGGCGTTTACACGAAGTGAAAAGCCTGGGGGAGAGCCTATTTTTTCAGGATGGCGAGTTCTGTTTTGGAGGGCAGATATGCGGCCGTCCACACCTGGTCGGCGTTGACCCGCGTCTTGGTGGCGAAGGCGTCCGACACCTGCGAGGCCATCAGCGACAGCCGGCCCGGCACCACCTGGCCGAAACCTTCGGCGCGCGCATCCGGGCTATTGATGACCGAATCGATGGCCAGCTGCAGCCGGCGCGTCTCCAGCGCGCTGTTGACGATGCCGTCGCGCGCCTTCACCGTCTCGATCGCCGCGGCCGGATTGGCCAGCACATCCTTCATGCCCAGGGTGAAGGCCTTCAGGAACGCCTTCACCTGCTCCGGCTTCTCCTTCAGGAACTTGGGGTTCACGATGACCGCGTTGCCGTAGAGCTTCACACCGAAGTCCGGATAGGGCAGCA
>JAKONS010000067.1 GCA_022701845.1 Burkholderiaceae bacterium | reverse complement strand
GGCGAACTGCGGCAGCGGGTAGGTGACCAGGTCGGGCCGCAGGCCGAAATTGCGCGACCACTGCACGCCGCCCAGGCGCACCGCGCTGCTCCAGGGCAGCGCGCCGGCCACCACGTCGCCGATGGTGCGTTCGGCGGCGCCGTCGGGGTCGGGCCGGCGCCAGCGGGTGTCGTAGCGCAGGTAGCCCGGGCCGCCCCAGCCGCCCGTGCCACCGTCGCTGCGGCGCACGATGCCGGTGTTGGAGAACACGCCGGCAGGGCTGAAATAGCGCTGCTCGCTCCACAGCGAGCTCAGGGTGAAGCCCCGGCTGGTGGTGCTGTAGAAGTCGTAGTTCAGCAACAGGCCGGTGCCGCTGATGGCGTCGACCCGCGGCCGCCGCTGCAGTCCGGCCAGGCTCTGCTCGGGCAGCCATTCGGGCGGCACGGTGAGCAGCAGGCGCTGGTTGAGGGTGTCGTATTCGGTGGCCACGCCGGGCAGCGCATCCACCGTGACCCGGGTGGCGGCGGCGGCCTGGCGCAGCACATGCAGGCGGCGCAGCACCGTGGCGTCGACCTCGTAATGGCGGCCGCGCTGGGTCACCTCGACCACCTCGCCGGTGGCGCGGCCGTTGACGACCAGTTCCAGGTAGAGCGGTATCGGCGCATCGACCGCGGCCAGCTGCAGCGGCGGCGGCCCGCTGGCGGCCAGCAGCCGCGGCAGGCAGAGGGCGGCCAGCGCCAGCAGGGGGGCGGCGGGGCGATGCCGGCCACGCTCAGTCGGCGGCACGGGGGATGTCGGCGGGGCGCCCGTTCAGCTGGGCGCGCAGCGCGGCATTGCGCGGCACCGGTTGCTCCAGCGGAAAACGCATGCTGCTGCCGGCCAGCACATAGCCGAGCAGGCCGGGGTTGATGCTCTGCGCCGGCGCGCCGGCAGCACCGGCCCATTCCACCGCGGTCACCCGCGCATGGGCCGTGCCGGTGTTGCGCAGCAGCAGCGCCGGCCGGCCGGCGTCGAGCACCGCCTGCCAGCTCAGCCGGGGCTGCAGCGCGGCCGCGTCCGAGCCGCTGAAGCCGTCGCGGCTGCGCGAAGCCGGCGGCACCGCGCCGGCGCCATAGACGAACAGCGGCACCGCATAGCGCAGCTGCAGCTTGACCGAGGCGCCCTGGGGAGCGGCGGTATCGGCTTCGGGCGTGGGCAGCTCGTCGACGAAGATGCGGTAGGCCTGCTCGGCGCCGGCCGGTACCGGCTGGGTCGAGATCAGCCGCACCAGCTGCCGGCCGCCCGGCGCGATGGTGGCGATCGGCGGGCTGGGCAGCACCGCCGGCTGGGCCTGGTAGAGCTCTTCGCCGCCGGCCTGGCGCCAGCCGAAGATGCGCACCTGCATCACCGCCGGTGCGGCGCCGTGGTTCTCCAGCCACAGGGCGGCGGCCTGCTGGCCGGGGGCGATCACCGGGTCGATCGGCCAGATCAGCAGCGGCGTGCCGGCGACGGCCGCGGCGCACCAGCAAAGCAGCGCTGCTGCCGCCGCCGCGGCTGTGGCGGCGCGGGTGCGCGGGGTGCGTGCGGCAGCGCTCACCACGACACCGTCACCTGCACCGTGTCGGTATAGGTGCCCGCCGCCACGCCGGTGCCGGGCAGCACCACCGAGCCCTGCAGCGGCAGCGCCTGCGGGGTGGCGCCCAGCGCCAGGCCGACCGCCACGTTGGGCAGCACCGGCTGGTTGCCGGTGCTGGCGAGCGTCAGGTCGTAGGGCAGGAAATAGCCGGCGCCGTTGGCCAGCCGGCGCTGGCTGCCGAGCGCGTGCTGGCCGGCGTCGAGCAGCAGCTGCACGGTGGTGCCGGCGGTGCACTGCAGCAAGGCCTGGCTGCCGCCGGCCGGGCCGAGCGCGGCGGTCTGTCGGCCGGTCGCCAGGGCGGGCCAGGTGCCGAAGCCGATCTGCCCGAAAGCCAGCCCGGCGGTCTGCGCCGGGTTGCCGGCGACCAGGCAGCCGTTCTGCACCGTGGCGCCCACCGAGAAACGGGCGCCGGTGGGAATGGTGGCGGCCGGCGCGCCGCGCAGCACCGGCAGCCCGGCCAGGCCCAGCACCGCGGCGGCGCGCAGGAGGGATGCCCGACGCATGCGCCGTCCGTCAGAAGGTCAGCGTCACCACCAGGGTGTCGGTATAGGCGCCCGAGGGCAGCGCCACCGCGCTGGTCTTGTTGACCTGGCCGAAGATCGGCAGGTCCAGCGGCGTGCCGCCGGGGGGAACCGCGAAACCGGTCAGCGCGGTGCTGATCGGATAAGCCGTGGTGCGGTTGGAGTCCCGGTAGACCTCGTACGGCACGAAGGCGGTGCCGTTGCGCATGGCCCGGGTGCCGGTACCGATGGCGGTGCCCTGGCCGGGGTTGGCGCCGCCGTCGACCGAGATCGCCAGGCCTGAAACGTCGGGCGAGCACAGCACCTGCGTGTTGCCGCTGCCGCTCGCGCCGGCGGTGGGAACGGCGTTGAGCAAGCCGGTGAAGGTGCTGGGTTGCGAGCCGAACGCGAGGGTGCCCAGATTGACGCCGGTGGCTGTGCTCCCGGCGCCGACCACCACGCAGCTGGCGGTGAGGGTCAGGGTGGCGACCAGGTTGCCGGTCACGCTGGCGCTTTCGACGCCGGGGGCTGCCAGGCCGAATACGGCGGCGCATGCCGCCGCCGCGCAGACGGAGCGGGTCGATCGGCGGGCATGGGGTGTCGGTTTCATCGAATCTCCCTGGGGATGCGGGGCCAGAAAAACGACGATGGTCACGTGTCCACCGCCAGCCGCGTTTATGGCACCAAACCACACTTCTTGTAAGCCAATAACCCCAAACGTAGCTGGTGTGTGATTTTGTATATACAGCGCCGGCGTTTTCCGCTAGGCGTTCGCCCGCTGCCCATGCAGGCGAAACGCCGGTGCGGGAGCCGGCGACCGCTCAGCGAAAGGGTCGGCTCAGGAAGCGCGATCCGGCCTCGCCGAAGCGCCACGGCACCTCGGCCGCGCGGCTGATGCCGATGCGCGGGCCGGTCGCCAGCACCCGCGCGGCGGCGTCGGGGTGCGGCACGGCCGCGGCTTCCAGCAGGAACGGCGGCGCATCCAGCGCCAGGCCGTCGAAGCCGCGGTCGATGCCGAGCGCCTGGCCGACCCGTCCCGGGCCGGCGCACAGCAGCCGCGCTTCCTGCAGCCCGCGGCGTTCGCGCATGCGGTCCAGCCCGTGGGTGGGCTCGATCGCGCGGATCAGCACACCGGCGCCGTGGCCCGCCTCGCGGCAGACGACATTCAGGCACCAGTGGATGCCGTAGGAGCGGTACACATACGCATGCCCCGGCGGGCCGAACATCGACCGGTTGCGCGGCGTCTGCCCGCCGAAGGTGTGCGAGGCCGGGTCGGCCTGGTCGTAGGCCTCGGTTTCGACGATGCGGCCGCCGACGCCGTCGACCCGCAGCGTGGCGCCGATGAGCTGCGCCGCCACCGCCTCGGGGGCCTGCGCGAAATCGATTCCGGCGATGGTGGCGAGCGATGGCATCGGCATGCTCCGGCGGTTCAGCCGCCCGGCGACGGGTAGCGCCCGCCGATGCGCTCGGTGATGGCGCGGCCGGCCATCTGCACCGGCAGCGCATAGCCGCGGTCCAGGCGTTCGGTCGGCATGGTCAGGGTGACCGCGCCCGCCAGCGTGCCGTCGGCGCCGAACACCGGCGCGGCCAGGCCCGCCAGCTCCGGCACCCGGTCGCCGACCAGCACCACCACCTGTTCGCGCCGGATCTTCGCGCCCAGCGTGCCGTCGCCGGCATGGCCGCCGACACCGCCCCCGTCGCGCCCGCCGTAGGCCTGCAGGATGCGGCCGCCGGCGCCGCGGTCGAGCGGCAGCAGGTCGCCGGGCTTCTGGTTGTCGCGCACCGGCCGCGGCGAATCGACCCGGTACAGGCACAGCCGCTGGGTGCCGTGCGGCACGTAGTAGGCGGCGCTCTCCTGGGTGGCGTCGACCAGCGCCTGCAGCGCCGGCATCACCACCGATTCGAGCGAGAACGAGGCGGCGAACACCCGGTGCAGCCGCTCCACCTCGGCGCCCACCGTCCAGCGGCCGTCGGGCAGCCGCTGCGCCATGTGGGCATGCGCCAGCGAGGCCAGCATGCGCAGCACCGTGCTCTTGCTGATGCGGCTGCGCCCGGCCAGCTCGGCCAGCGTCTGCACCGGCTGCGCGGCGCTGAAGCAGTGCAGCAGCGACAGCGCGCGGTCGAGGGTGGCGATACCGCCTTCGGCGGCGTTCTGGTCGGCGAGCGCGGGGACGGCGGGGCGTTTGGGCATGGGTGGGGCGTTGCGGGCGGGTTGACATTCTCCCGCCCGAAAAATAACATAGTTAAAACAGCGTTCTATCTTTGATTTCCGACCGATAGCGCTGGACGTGTTCACTCGAGACAAACACCCATGCTCCGCATCCAGTTCAGCTCCTTTTCCCTCGCGTCGCCGTTGTCGGCGTCCTTCGGCCGCCGCCTCCTGGGCGCCGCGCTGCTGCTGGGCGCTGCCGCCGTCGGCGCGCAATCGGCCTATCCCAACCAGGCGGTGCGCCTGGTGGTGCCGTTCCCGCCGGCCGGCGGCACCGACGTGCTCACCCGCCTGGTGATGGCCGAGGTCACCCAGGCCACGCAGTGGAGCTTCGTCGTCGACAACCGCCCCGGCGCCGGCGGCAACATCGGCCTCGACATGGTCGCCAAGGCCAGGAACGACGGCTACACCCTCGGCACCGGCCAGACCGCCAACCTGGCGATCAATCCCTCGCTGTATTCGAAGCTGCCCTTCGACCCGCAGAAGGACCTGGCGCCGGTGGCCCTGCTGGCCTCGCAGCCGGTGGTGATCGTGGTGCGTGCCGAGTCGCCGGTGAAGACCCTGGCCGACCTGAAGGCCCGCGGCAGCGCGCAGGCGCTGAACATGGCCTCGCCCGGCACCGGCACCGTCGGCCACATCGCCGGCGAGATGTTCGCGCGCCGCGCCGGCATCAAGCTCACCCACGTGCCCTACAAGGGCGCCGGCCCGGCCATCACCGACCTGATCGGCGGCCAGACCGATTTCTACGTCGCCACCCCGCCCAGCGTGCTGCAGATGATCAAGGGCGGCAAGCTGCGCGCGCTGGCGGTGACCTCGGCGCAGCGCATTCCGGCGCTGGCCGAGGTGCCCACCGTGGCCGAATCCGGCTATGCCGGCTTCGTCGCCGAGGACTGGAAGGCGCTGGTGGCACCGGCCGGCACGCCGGCGCCGGTGGTCGAGGAGCTCAACCACGCGGTCAACGCCGCGCTGAAGAAGCCGGCGCTGATCGCCCGCATGCAGGAAGAGGGCACCACGGTGCGCGGCGGCAGCGCGGCCGAGCTCGGCGCGCTGATCAAGTCCGAGAACGCCCGCTGGGGCGCGGCGGTGAAGGCCTCCGGCGCCAAGGCCGACTGAACCCGAAGCACCCCTTCCGATGAACGACACCACCCGACCCCCGAGCCGTCCGCTGCATGGCGTGCGGGTGCTCGACCTGACCAACGTGCTGGCCGGCCCCTTCGCCTGCCACCAGCTGGCCCACATGGGCGCCGACGTCATCAAGGTCGAGGCCCGCCACGGCGGCGACCTGGCCCGCCAGCTCGGCGCCGACGCCGCCCTGAACCAGGCCTTCATGGGCGCCTCCTTCCTGGCGCAGAACCCGGGCAAGCGCTCGATCACGCTCGACCTGAAGCAGGCGCGCGGCAAGGAGGTGTTCCGCAAGCTGGTCGCCACCGCCGACGTGCTGGTCGAGAACTTCCGCCCCGGCGTGATGCAGCGCCTGGGCCTGGGCTACGACAGCCTGCTGGAGCACCAGCCGAAGCTCATCTACTGCGCCATCTCCGGCTTCGGCCAGGACGGCCCGCTGCGCGACCTGCCGGCCTACGACCAGATCATCCAGGGCATGTCCGGGATGATGAGCATCACCGGCGCGGCCGACACCGCGCCCTACCGGGTCGGCTATCCGGTGGCCGACACCATCGGCGGGCTCACCGCGGCGATGGCGGTGGCCGGCGCCCTGGCCGACCGTCAGCGCACCGGCGGCAGCTTCATCGACGTGTCGATGCTCGAAGCCGCGATGGCCACCATGGGCTGGGCGGTGTCGAACCACCTGGTGGCCGGCCGCGAGCCGAAGCCGATGGGCAACGACAACGTCACCGCCAGCCCGTCGGGCAGCTTTCGCACCGGCGACGGCCTGCTCAACATCGCCGCCAACAAGCAGGAGCAGTTCGAGGCGGTGTGCCGCGTCGTCGGCCGGCCGGCGCTGGCCGAGGACCCGCGCTTCGCCGCCCGCCAGGGCCGGCTGGCGCACCGCGCCGCGCTCACCGCCGAACTCGAATCGGCCCTGGCCGCGCAGTCGGCCGACCACTGGTGGAAGGCGCTCAACGCCGCCGGCGTGCCGGCCGGGCCGGTGTTCACCGTGCCGCAGGCGCTGGAGCATCCGCAGATCGCCGACCGCGGCCTGGTGGCGAACTTCGCCGACGTGCCCGGCGTGGGCCGCGACGTGCGGGTGATGCGCACCGGCTTCAAGCTCGACGGCCAGGCGCCGACGGTGGACACGCCGCCGCCGACGCTCGGCCAGCACAACCACGACATCCTGCGCGAGCTCGGCTATGGCGCCGAGGACATCGCCGCCCTCCACGACGGGAAGATCACATGAGCGATGCACGCGAAAAATCCGCCGACCTGCAGGCCGCCGAGAACTGGTGGGCCACCGACATCATCGACATGCAGCCGGGCGTCATCCGCTACCGCGGCTATCCGGTGCAGGAGCTGATCTCCGGCGGTGTCGGCCTGGCGCAGATGATCTGGCTGATGACCCGCGGCGAGCTGCCCACGCCGACGCAGGCGCGGCTGCTCGACACGGTGCTGATGTCGGCGGTCGACCACGGCCCGCAGGCGCCCAGCATCGCCATCGCCCGCATGGCGGCCACCTGCGGCATCGGCCTGAACAACGCCATGGCCAGCGCGGTCAACGTGCTGGGCGACGTGCACGGCGGCGCCGGCGAGCAGGCGGTGGGCCTGTACCGCGACATCGCCGCGCGCATCGATGCCGGCACGCCGGCGGCCGAGGCGGTCGAGGCCGGGCTGGACGCCTGCATCGCCGAGCACGGCAAGTTCGTGCCGGGCTTCGGCCACCGCTTCCATCCGGTCGACCCGCGCACCGCGCCGCTGCTGGCGCTGGTGGACGCCGCCGCGGCGCGCGGCGAGGTCTCGGGCCGCTTCGCCGACATCGGCCGCGCGGTGGAAGACGCCATGGCCGCGCGCAAGGGCGGCCGCCGCATCCCGATGAACATCGACGGCGCCACCGCGGTGGTCTATGCCGAGCTGGGTTTCCCGGCGGAGCTGGCGCGCGGGCTGTTCTGCCTGTCGCGCTCGGTCGGCATCCTGGCGCACGCCTGGGAGCAGACGCAGCAGGGCGGCCGCAACAAGGGCCCGCTGCCGCGCACCGTGATCCCCGCCTATACCGGGCAGCCCCCGCGCCCGGTGCCGCCGCAGGGCTGATGGCGGCACGGGCACAATGAAACGATGCTCATCCTCCGCTCATCGCCCTTTTCCCCGTTCGGCCGCAAGGCCCGCATCGCCGCCGAGGTGGCGGGTCTGGCCGACCGCATCTCGGTGGTGCTGGCCGACACCACCGATCCCGAGGACAGCCTGCGCCAGCAGAACCCGCTGGGCAAGATCCCCGCGCTGATCCTGGAGGACGGCGAGGCGCTGTTCGATTCGCGGGTCATCGTCGAATACCTGCACGACATGGCGCCCGAAGCCGGCCTGTTCCCGGCCGGCCCGCAGCGCTTCGCGGTATTGCGCCAGCAGGCCCTGGCCGACGGCCTGACCGACGCCGCCATCCTGCAGGTGTACGAGGCCCGCTACCGGCCAGAGGAGCACCGGGTGCAGAGCTGGCTCGACCACCAGCGCGGCAAGATGGACCGCGCCCTGGCCTTCGCCGCCGAGCGCTATGCGGTGCCCAAGACCGGCACGCCCGACGCCGGCGAGATCGCCCTGGCCTGTGCGCTGGGTTACCTGGATCTGCGTTTCGCCGGCGCCTGGAGAGCCCAGTTCCCCGCACTGGCGGACTGGCTGGCATCGTTCGAAGCGCGCACCCCCTCGTTCGCCCTCACCGCCCCGCCCAGGTAACCCACCCCCCCTCGTGGGACGCCGCGGACCGGCTCCGCCGATCCGCCAGCGTCGCCCCCGGCAGGGGGGTAGGCGAAGACACGAAGTGCGTAGCCTGGGGGGTTACAAAATCAATTCGAGGTTCTGCACCGCCGCACCGCTGGCGCCCTTGCCCAGGTTGTCCAGCTTGGCCACCACCACCGCATGCCGGTGGTCGGTGTTGTGGAACACCCGCAGTTCGAGGTCGTTGGTGCCGTTCAGCGACTCGGCTTCCATCTTTCCGTCCTCGGTGGGCGGCAGCACCTTCACGAAGCGCTCCTCGGTATTGCTGGCCGCGTAGTGCGCCGCGAGCGCGTCGTGCAGGTCGGCAGCGCTCGGCTTGCCCGGCAGCAGGTCGAGGTGCAGCGGCAACTGCACCAGCATGCCCTGGCGGAAATTGCCGACCGACGGGGTGAACACCGGACGGCGGGTGAGGCCGGTGTTGGCCATGATCTCGGGAATGTGCTTGTGCGACAGGCCCAGCGCATACAGCTCGAACGGCGCGGCGGTGCCGGCCTCGTAGGCCTCGATCATCGACCGCCCGCCACCCGAATATCCGCTCACCGACGGCAGCGCCACCGGATGGTCCGGCGGCAGCAGGCCGGCATCGATCAGCGGGCGCAGCATCGCGATGGCGCCGGTGGCGTAGCAGCCCGGGTTGGCGATGCGGGTGGCGGCGCGCACCGCCTCGCGCTGGCCGGCCGACAGTTCGGGGAATCCGTACACCCAGCCCGGCGCCACCCGGTGCGCGGTGGAGGCGTCGATGATCTTTGGGCCGGGCCGACCGGTCTCGGCGGCCAGCGCATCGGCCATCGCCACGGTTTCGCGCGCGGCATCGTCGTGCAGGCAGAGGATCACCACGTCGGCCTGCGCGAGCAGCTCGCGCTTGGCCGACGGGTCCTTGCGGCGCGCCGGATCGATGCTCAGCAACTCGATCTGCGGCATCTGCTGCAGGCGCTCGCGAATCTGCAGGCCGGTGGTGCCTGCTTCGCCGTCGATGAAGATCTGGGCCATGTCTGTGCTCGTGTCGGGTCGGGGGATGGGGGCCGCGAAACCGGTCGCGGCGGGGCGGGCGCGCCAGAATAATGTCTCCGGATGAAGCCGGTGTGTCGGCGCGCGCGTCGGGGAAACCCCATGATACATTCGGTGGCTTTCCGGATTGCCGTCGGGCCACAGGCCACCGGGGCCTCCGCGCGACAACAGGTCGCGGCGCAGACGAGAACCGGCGGCGCGATGCTCCCATCCTTCTCCCCAAGAGCGAGACCTCATGAAGATTCACGAGTACCAAGGCAAGGAAATCTTGCGCAAGTTCGGCGTGCCCGTCCCCAACGGCATTCCCGCTTTCAACGTGCAGGAAGCGGTCGAAGCCGCTGAGAAACTCGGCGGCCCGGTATGGGTCGTCAAGGCACAGATCCACGCCGGCGGCCGCGGCAAGGGCGGCGGCGTGAAGGTCGCCAAGACCATCGAGGACGTGAAGCGCATCTCCGGCGAGATCCTGGGCATGCAGCTCAAGACGCACCAGACCGGCCCCGAAGGCCAGAAGGTCCGCCGCCTCTACATCGAAGACGGCGCCGACATCAAGAACGAACTCTACGTCTCGCTGGTCACCGACCGCGGCACCCAGAAGGTCGCCTTCATCGCCTCCAGCGAAGGCGGCATGGACATCGAGGAAGTGGCCCATTCCACGCCCGAGAAGATCATCACCGAGATGATCGACCCGATCGCCGGCCTGACCGAAGCGCAGAGCCGCAAGATCGCCGCCGCCATCGGCCTGACCGGCGCGTCGGTCGACCAGGCGGTCGACATCTTCGCCAAGCTCTACAAGTGCTACATGGAGACCGACGCGTCGCTGGTCGAGATCAACCCGCTGAACTGCAACTCCAAGGGCGAACTGATGGCCCTGGACGCCAAGTTCAACTTCGACGCCAACGCCCTGTTCCGCCTGCCGGAAATCGTCGCCCTGCGCGACCTGGACGAAGAAGACGCCGCCGAGATCGAAGCCAGCAAGTTCGACCTGGCCTACATCAGCCTGGACGGCAACATCGGCTGCCTGGTCAACGGTGCCGGCCTGGCCATGGCCACCATGGACACCATCAAGCTGTACGGCGCAGAGCCGGCCAACTTCCTGGACGTGGGCGGCGGCGCCACCCCCGAGAAGGTGACCGAGGCCTTCAAGATCATGCTGAAGAACAAGAACGTGGAAGCCATCCTCGTGAACATCTTCGGCGGCATCATGAAGTGCGA
>JAKONS010000059.1 GCA_022701845.1 Burkholderiaceae bacterium | reverse complement strand
GGAATGTCGCGGAACAGTTCGCGCACCGCGTCGGCCTGCTCGGGCTTGTCGAGCGGGCCGACATGGATCTCGAGCGAGCGCAGGCCGCCGGCGGCGGGCTCGGCGGCGGCCGGCGCGGGGGCGTCGGCGTCGACGGTGTCGTCGCCGAACAGGCCATCGGTCTCGGCGCTTTCCACAGGCGCCGGCGCGATCGCCACCGGTGCCGGCGCGGCAACGGGTGTCGGCGCCGGCGCCGGCGCTGCCGCCACGGCGGGCGCCACGGCCGGCAGCCGCCCGGCGGCGAGCGCAGCGATGCGCCGCACCAGGTCCGAGGTGTCGGTCGCGTCGCCTTCGCCGCCGGCCTGGTGCCGCGCCAGCAGGCTGCGCGAAGCGTCGGCCGATTCCAGCAGCACGTCCACCATCGCCGGCGCCGGCTGCAGTTCGTGGCGGCGCAGCTTGTCGAGCAGCGACTCCATCTGGTGGGTCAGCTCGGCGACATCGGAGAAACCGAAGGTCGCCGCGCCGCCCTTGATCGAATGGGCGCAGCGGAAGATGCCGTTGAGCTCCTCGTCGTCGGCATTCGCCAAGTCGAGGCTCAGCAGCATCTTCTCCATCTGGTCCAGGTTCTCGCCGGCCTCCTCGAAGAAGATCTCGTAGAACTGGCTGAGGTCGAAATCCGCCCCGCCTCCGGCACCTTGCACTTCAGCCATTGCCGATTCCCCGCTTGTACGTCATGGATGGTCGAGAAAAGGACCGGCTCAGCGGATGACTTTCTGGATCACTTCGATCAGCCGGTTCGGATCGAACGGCTTGACCAGCCAGCCGGTGGCACCCGCGGCCCGGCCGGCCTGCTTCATCTGGTCGCTCGACTCGGTGGTGAGGATCAGGATCGGCGTGGTCTTGAACTTGGGGTTCTCGCGCAGCATCCGGGTCAGGCCGATGCCGTCGAGGCGCGGCATGTTCTGGTCGGCCAGCACCAGGTCGATCTTCTCGGTCTGCGCCTTCTCCAGCGCATCCTGGCCATCCACCGCTTCCACCACGTGGTAGCCGGCGCCGGTCAGGGTGAAGGAAACCATTTTTCGCATGGATGGGGAATCATCGACAGCGAGGATCGAAAACATGTATTGAGCTCCAGCTAACGTATTTTTTCTTGGGCGGTGCGGGACGGGTCGTCCGGCGTTCAGAACAGCTCGATGGAACCGGCGTCCATCTCGCTCTGCGTCACCGGGTTGGGACGCTCGGGCTGGATCTCGGCGAAGGGCATCGCCTCCTCGCCCTCCTCCCGGCCCATGGCTTCGGACGCCAGCCGAAAGGCGCAGCCCTGCAGCACCCGCGAGACATGCACGATGAGTTGCGAGGCCATGTCCTGGAACTGCAGCTCCACCACCGCGGCGCGCAGCGAGGTCAGGGCATCGGCGACGTTGTCGCCCTGGCCGGCCAGCGGCTCGACCAGATGCGACAGCGCGGCGGGCAGCGCCGGACGGGATTGCCGCGACAGGTGCAGCAACTGGGTGTTGGCCTCGGCGAAACGCTCCATCAGGTTGTCGCAGGCCTGGGCCAGCAGGCCCTCGAGGCGCTGCAGGTCGTGGGTCGCGACCAGCAGCGAATCCTGTACCTCCGCCACCACCATCAGCGGCATCTGCACGGCGGGGCCGCCATCGGGGGGCAGCGGTGTTTGCATCGATCCTCCATCCTTGCCCCGTGCGGTCCAGGGGTTCCGTTGTCGCAGCCAGGGCCCATCCCGGGCGCCTGCACGCCTGGGCCAAGAGGCAAGACCGCATGCGGAATGACCTCTATCTTACGCATACATATCGGCACAATTCAGTACGACTTTACGCATTTTTATATACTTTGTCGTAATCGCCGACTGCCCGACCCACCCCCGTCGTCCTCGCCTGTCATTTGATGCGGGACCGCGGTCAACCATGAGCCGAATGGCCGACGACACCCCCCAGCCGCTGCGGATTCTTCACCTCGAGGATTCCGCCACCGACCACGCCCTGGTGCGCATGACCCTGCAGCGCGCCGGTCGTCCGTTCGAGCTGCAGCGGGTGGAAACGCTCGACGCGCTGCTGCAGGCGCTGCGGGCCGGCGGCTACGACGTGGTGGTGGCCGACTACAACCTGGCGGGCTTCACCGCCGTCGATGCCTGGAACGCCATCGAGGCGGCCCGCCGCGACGGCATCCTGGGCGCTGCCGCCACCCCGCCGTTCGTGCTGCTGTCGGGCGCCATCGGCGAGGCGGCCGCGGTATACGCCATCCGCCGCGGCATCAGCGACTACCTGCTGAAGGACGACATCGCCAAGCTGCCCCACGTGATCGCCCGGTCGATGGAAGTACGCTCGGCCATGCTGGCCCGCGAACGCGCCGACGCGGAACTGGCGGTGTCCGAGCGGCGGCTGGCCGAATTCACCGAACACCTGCAGCAGAGCATCGAGCAGGAGCGCGCCGCCATCGCCCGCGAGATCCACGACGACATCGGCGGCTCGCTGGCGGCGGTGAAGTTCGACCTCGCCTGGATCGTGCGCCATGCCGACGGCGACGAGATGCGCCGCCATGCCCAGGCCGGCGTCGACATGCTGCGCCACGCGATGGACGCCAGCCAGCGGATCATGATGAACCTGCGCCCGCCGGTGCTCGACCAGGGCATCGGCGCGGCCATCCAGTGGCTGGCCGACAACTTCCAGCGCCGCACCGGCACCCCGGTGCGCATCGAGGCGCCGGCCGAGCGCATCGTGCTGCCGCCGACGGTCGAACTGGCCGCCTACCGCACCGCGCAGGAAGCCCTGACCAACATCACTAAGCATGCCGCCGAGAGCACCGAGGTGCATATCGAGCTGACCGACGGCGAAGGCGTGCTCACCCTGGAAATCGCCGACAACGGTCGCGGCCTGCCGCCCGAGATGCTCGACAAGCCGCGCGCTTTCGGCCTGCGCGGCCTGCACGAGCGCGCACGCATCGCCGGCGGCTGGCTGGACGTCAGTGCCCGGCCCGGCGGCGGCACCTCGATCATCCTGTCGGTGCCCCTGACCGACGCCCCCCTGCCCACCGACCCCACAGACTCCGAGGGAGAAACGCCATGATCCGCGTCATGCTGTGCGACGACCACGCGCTGGTGCGCCGTGGCATCCGCGACACCCTGGCCGACGCGGTGGACGTGACCGTCACCGCCGACGTCGGCAGCTATGCCGAGCTGCGCGACGCCCTGCGCAGCGAGCCCTGCGACGTGCTGCTGCTCGACCTCAGCATGCCCGGCCGCGGCGGCCTGGAAGTGCTCGCCACCCTGAAGGAAACCAACGAGACGATCCGGGTGCTGGTGGTGTCGATGTACCCCGAGGACCAGTACGCCATCCGCTGCCTGCGCGCCGGCGCCTTCGGCTATGTGAACAAGGCCGGCGACCCGGCCGAGCTGGTCGCGGCGGTGCGCACCGTGGCCCAGGGCCGCAAGTACCTCACCCCCGAGGTGGCGCAGATGCTGGCCGAGAGCGTCTCCAAGCCGATCGCCGAATCGCCCCACTCCACCCTGTCGGAGCGCGAACTGCAGACCCTGCTGAAGATCGCCTCCGGCCGCAAGCTCTCCGACATCGCCGAGGAACTGATGCTCAGCCCCAAGACGGTGAGCGTCTACCGCACCCGGGTGATGGAAAAGCTCGGCCTGTCCAACAACGCGGAACTCACCGTCTACGCGATCCGCAACGGCCTGGTCGGTTAGCAAACACGCCGGGGGCGAGCCAAGTTCACCGGGTAAAGAGGTCTATGACCTTGTTCATCAGGGCCAGCAACGGCGTGTCGAGCATCGGCAGCGTCGCCGCCACGCCGATCATCCCCACGCTCAGGGTGATCGGGAACCCCACCGCATAGAT
>JAKONS010000046.1 GCA_022701845.1 Burkholderiaceae bacterium | reverse complement strand
GATCCGCTTCACCGGCGACCGCACGGTGATGGGCGGCTTCGCCAACGGCGCGGTGGTCAAGTGCGTGGCCTGGGGCCTGTTCGCGGTGATCGCGGTGGCGAACGTGTGGCTGGTGGGGTCGGTCTTCGGGGCCGGCGGCTAGGCGCCGGGGGCGGATTCTTCCGCAATCAGGTCCAGGAAGGCGCGCAAAGGCGCCGACATCAGGTGGCTGGGAAAGTACAGGCGCGGGCCTTCGAACCGGTGCCACCAGTCCTGCATCACCGGCACCAGCTCGCCGCGGGCCAGATGCGGCCCCAGCCAGTTCGCGAAGGTGCAGACCAGGCCGTGGCCGGCGCAGGCCAGCCCGATCGCGGCGGCGGCCGCGTCCACTCCCACCACCAGGCGGCCCGGGGGATCGACCTCGACGATCTCGCCGTCCTTCTCGAAGGTCCAGGCGGTGAGGGCGCCGCTGGAAAAGCGCATGCGGATGCATTCCTGCCGCATCAGGTCGGCGGGCACCCGGGGTATTTCGCGGGTGCGCAGATAGCCCGGCGCGGCCGCCAGCGCCAGCTGCTGGAAGCGCGGCCCGATCGGCACCGCGATCATGTCCTGCGCCAGATGCTCGCCATAACGGATGCCGGCGATGCAGCCCTGGGCGATGACATCGACCAGCCGGTCCTCCACCACGATCTCCACCCGCACCGCAGGATGCCGGCGCAGGAAGCGGTCGAGCAGGGGCGGCAGGATGTCGACCATCACCGCGCCGGTCACGTTCAGCTTGAGCGATCCGCGCAGCTCCCGGTTGGCGCTGGCGACCTCGTGCAGGGCCGCGCGGGTCTCGGCCAACAGCGGCGCGATGCGCGCGGCGAGCTCGCGGCCGGCATCGGTCGGCACCACGCTGCGGGTGCTGCGTGTGAACAGCGGCAGGCCCAGCTGCGCTTCGACCCGGCCGACGGTGTCGCTCACATGCGATGCGGACAGCCCGAGCCCCTTGGCCGCGGCCCGGAAGCCGCAGGCGTGGCACACCGCCAGAAAGATCGCCAGGTCGTCGAGGGAGGGCTCGCGGTGGTGCTGCATGCCGGGCAGTCTAGGCCGGCGATCGTTCGCAGGCGCGAACACCGTGTCGGGCGCGCGGGGGCTTATCGGCCGGCGCGGCAAACCCGAGCATGGCGGTCCGCAAGAACGAGGACCGACACATGGATTCGCAGACCGAGAAAACCGCACTGGTGACCGGTGCCAACAAGGGCATCGGCCTGGAGATCGCCCGGCAGCTGGGGCGGCAGGGCGTGCGCGTCGTCCTGGGTGCCCGGGACGAGGAGCGCGGCCGGCAAGCGGTGGCGCTGCTGCGCGCCGAAGGGCTCGACGCGCACCCGCTGCCGCTCGACGTGACCGACGAGGACAGCGTGCGCCGGGCCTTCGAGATGCTCGATGCAGGGCACGGGCGGCTCGACATCCTGGTGAACAACGCCGGCATCTCCGACCCGCAGGACGGACCGCCGTCGGGCGCCGCGGCGGGCGCGGTGCGGCGCTCGCTGGAAACCAACTTCCTCGGCGCGCTGGCGGTCACCCAGGCGGCGCTGCCGCTGCTGCGGCGTGCGCCGTCGGGGCGCATCGTCAACCTGTCGAGCAGCCTGGGCTCGCTGGCGATGAACGGCGATCCGGACTCGGCCTACTACCCGGTGCGCCTGATCGGCTACGGCGCGTCGAAGGCGGCGCTCGACCTGCTGACGATCCAGCTGGCGCAGGAGCTGCGCGACACCGCCATCCTGGTCAACGCGGTCTGCCCCGGCTATGTGGCGACCGACCTGAACGGCCACACCGGCCCGGTGTCGGTGCAGGACGCGGCCCGGCTGCCGGTGCGGTTCGCGCTGCTGCCCGACGGTGGCGGCAGCGGCGGGTTCTTCGATGCGGCCGGGACGGTGCGCTGGTGATGGCATGGCGTCACGACGGCCGGCCCCGGGCGACCCAGGCCGCATACGCCGGGAAGCCGAGCCGGTAGCGCGCGAAATTGAACTCGGTCAGCGCGCGCAGTTCGCCCGCCAGCATCGTCGTGAGGGCTGCGCGGTCGTCCGCAGGCGGCGACGCCGACGCCAGGGCACTCTCCAGCGTCTGCCCGTCGCGCACCACCCGGCCGATGCAGTCGGCGAGCGTTTCGCGGTAGCGCAGCCGCAGCGGATCGGGCTGGCCGACCGCCTCCAGCACCACCCGGTATTTGCGCAGCGAACGCCGGTAGGTCCAGGCGAACAGGTCGGCGGCCACCGACATGTCGAGCAGCTCGTACACGCCCAGCATCGCCCGGGCGTAGTCGCTCTGCTGCACCTCCAGGAACGACAGCGGCGCGCAGTTGTAGAGCATCAGCGGAATGTTGGCGCAGAGGCGGCTGCAGCGCTTGTTGCCATCCTCGAAGGGCTGCAGGTAGGCGATGTTCACCCACAGGAAGAACGCCGCTTCGACCGGGTTCTTGATCTGCCGGGCCTTGTCGAGGACGAGCGCCAGCATCTCCTCGAGCAGCGCGGGCATCTGGGTCGGCAGGTACACCGTGTCGGTGATGTTGACCACAGTGCGGCGCACCGCGCCGAGCGCTGCGGAATCGGGCAACAGATCGCGCATCAGCACCGCATGCAGGTTGCCGACGACCCTGCCGGTCAGGCCTTCGGCGGGCACCGCGTCGACCAGGAATTCGATGGCGCTCTTGTGGTTGAGCAGCATCACCGCGTCGAGGTCGCCCGCCTGCGTGCCCGAGCGGAACAGCCGCTCGGTATCGAGCAGCGAATAGCGGTTGCCCTCCAGCCGCGACGACGACCACGACAGGTCGACCAGCAGCGGCTCCAGCACCTTGCGCGCATAGGTGCCGGCGGGCTGCTGGCCCTGCATGCGGCCTTCCTCGGCCAATGCGCGGGCCAGATTGGGCGGCAGCAGGGAAGACACGTTGGGCCGGTAATCGTCGACCAGACGCCGCTGGTAGGTGACATGGGTGCGCATGCCGAGCGGCTGGTCGAGCACGGCCGAGGCGGCCAGCGCGGCCTCGGACCACGGGGGTGACATGCGCACCGGATAGGCGGCCGGCACCGGTTCCGCCGCGTGGACCGGCGTTGCGGTCGGGAACTCGCCGGTGCCGGTAGCCGGTGTCGGCTGTACCGAAGATTGCGACCAGGCGCCCGCGACGCGGCGGTAACGCGTGGCCCGCGACAGCCCGACACGCTCGGCGAGCCCGGCGGCCAGCCAGCGGTCCAGCAGGCGTTTGGCGGTGGACAGACTGACGCCGGCGAGGGCCGCGAATGCTGCCGAGCTGATCGGGTCCAGGGTGAGATGGCGCAGGCCCACGTCTTCCTGCGCGGTACCGGGAGCTGTTCGTTCGACTGTCGAATTGCGGTTCATCGAGGCTATTTTCTCGATTTGTAGCTCAAGGCACACCGTTTATGAGCCGCAATTTCAGAATTGAAGCTCAATTCTTCATGGTCTGCGGTTGATCAGGAGCCCTGCCTTGCCTCATATATTTTTGTATGCAAAGATATATGAATGCCCATCGCCAAACGCAACACCCAGGCCCACGCGGCCTACCAGCGCATCAAGCACAACATCCTCACCGGTCATTTCAATGGCGACACCCGGTTGCGCGAGATCGAGGTGGCGGCGTTCCTGGGCATCGGCCGCACGCCGGTGCGCGAATCGCTGAAGCGCCTGGAGGACGAGGGCCTGCTGACCCACGAGCCGCGCCGCGGGCTGGTCGTCACCTCGCTCGACGCGCAGGCGGTGCACGAGCTGTATGCGATGCGCGAGGTGCTGGAGGGCGCGGCGGCCGGCTTCGCGGCGCAGCACGCCACCGCCGCCGAGATCGCCAACATGGAATCGATCCTGGCCGACGCGGTGCAGGGCGGCGATCCGATCGCGCTGAACCTGGAGTTCCACGAGGCCA
>JAKONS010000045.1 GCA_022701845.1 Burkholderiaceae bacterium | reverse complement strand
TGAAGATCGCCTTCGCCTATGTCGGCCCGGTGGGCGACGGCGGCTGGTCGTATGCGCACGACAACGGCCGCAAGGCGCTGGAGAAGGAATTCGGCGACAAGATCGTCACCAGCTTCGTCGAGAGCGTGCCGGAGTCGGCCGACGCCGAGCGGGTGCTGCGCGACATGGCCACGCAGGGCAACAAGATGATCTTCGGCACCACCTTCGGCTACATGGAAACCATGCTGAAGGTGGCACCCGACTTCCCCGATGTGAAGTTCGAGCACGCCACCGGCTACAAGACCGCGCCCAACATGCGCACCTACGACAGCCGCACCTACGAAGGCGCCTACATGGCCGGCGTGATCGCCGGCGCCATGACCAAGTCGAACGTGCTGGGCATCGTCGGCTCGGTGCCGATTCCTGAGGTGATCCGCAACATCGACAGCTTCACCATGGGCGCGCAGAGCGTGAACCCGAAGGTGACGACCAAGGTGGTGTGGGTCAACGAATGGTTCAGCCCGCCGAAGGAAACCGAGGCCGCCACCTCGCTGATCAACGGCGGCGCCGACATCCTGTTCCAGAACACCGACTCGCCCGCGGTGCTGAAGACCGCCCAGGAAAAAGGCAAGCGCGCCTTCGGCTGGGATTCCGACATGACCGCCTACGGCCCGAAGGCCCACCTGGCGTCCGCGGTGATCAACTGGGGTCCGTACTACATCAAGACGGTCAAGGACCAGCTCGACGGCACCTGGGCCACCGGCAGCAACTGGTGGGGCGTGAAGGAGAACACGATCGACCTGGTGTCGATCGCCGACGACGTGCCGGCCGAGATCAAGACCAGGATCGACACCATCAAGGCCGGCCTGAAGGACGGCACGTTCTCGATCTGGAAGGGTCCGATCATGGACAACACCGGCAAGGAAGTGCTGGCCAAGGACGCGGTCGCCGACGACAAGTTCCTGAGCGGCGTGAAGTTCTATGTGAAGGGCGTCGAGGGCAAGGTGCCCAACTGAGGCGACGCCATCCCGGGGGCGCGCACCCCGGGGGCCTGTGGAAACGCCCGCCGGACACGAGGTCCGGCGGGCGTTTTTTCATGCTGGCACCGGCAGCGCCCGGTCAGCCGCCGGCGGCGCAGCGCTTGGCCTGTCGGGCCGCGGCCAGCGAGGCCAGGCGCTTGTTGGCGCTGTCCAGTGCCGAGCTCTTCTCCATCGTGTTGCCGATGCCGAAATCGCCCAGGAACGACAGCACGCTGCGGCCGTCGAAACTGCTTTCGCTGTCGACATGCTGGATGAAGCCGCGCACCTTGGCTTCCTCGAGTTCGATCTCGCGGCAGGTCATGGTGTTCTGCTCGAAGGAGGTGAAGTCGCCCTGGCGGCCATAGTTCTTGGTGGCGCAGCCCTGCAGGGTGAACAGGGCCAGCGCCGCGGTGGCGGCTGCCGTGGCGAAGCGGGAAAAAGAGCGTGTCATGGCGTTCCTCGTGAGTGAAGTGGACGCTGACTTTATCTCGCTGTAGGGCGGTACCGGACGCCGCCTGGGGGGTCCGTCGGCCCTAGCGGCGCGACGACACCGCGATGCCGGCGACGATCAGCGCGAAGGCGGCCGCATGGTAGGCATGCGGCATCTCGCCGAGGAACGCGGCCGACAGCAGCGCGGCGTAGAGCGGGGTGAGGTTGATGAAGAACGACGCGAAGGCCGGCCCGACCCGGTCGATGCCGGCGTTGAAGCTGCGAAACGCGATCACCGCCGGGAAGACGCCCACATAGACGACGGCGGCCAGCACCGGCCAGCCGATCTCGACATGCGCCGCGCCGGCGGCCCATTCGCCGCCGGCGAACAGGCCGGCCCAGAGCGTGCCGAAGAAGATCTGCGCGGTGAGGAAGGCGGCCCAGTCGTGGCGCAGCGGGTCGGTGTCGGCGGTGGGCCGCACCAGCAGCCACGAGTAGAACGACCACACCACCGTGGCCAGCACCATGAAGGCATCGCCCGGCACCAGGCGCAGGGCGAACAGCGCATCGAGGCTGCCGTGGGCCAGCACCACCAGCACCCCCACCATCGACAGCACCGCACCGGCGGCCTGCGCCGGCCGCACCGGAGCGCCGAAGCAGCAGCGCCCGACCAGCAGCATCCACATCGGCGTGCCGGCACCCACCAGGGTGACGTTGAGCGGCTGCGAGGTCTGCAGCGCCAGGTACTGCAGCGCGTTGTAGCTGCCGATGCCGAACAGGCCGAGCAGCGCATAGCGGCGCCAGCGGGGCCACATCGGCGAGCCGCGCCGCAGCACCATCCAGCCCAGCGGCAGCATCGCCACCAGCGCCACCGACCAGCGCAGGAAATTCAGCGTCATCGGCGACACCAGGCTGTGCACCAGGCGGCCGACCACCGCATTGCTGGCCCACAGCAGCGGCGGCATGGCGAGCAGGAAAACCGTGGCGGGACTCAGGCGCTTGTGCATGGCGGCGACTGTAGCCGCGGCGTCGCCGCAGCGCGTTTTCGCGGGCTGCCGGCAGGCGTGCTTCGTGGCAGCATGCGGTGCTTCGGACAGACAACACCCCAGGAGAAAAACATATGGTTCGCGCAGTACGCATCGACCGCCACGGCGGCCCGGAAGAGCTTCGGTTGGTGGACGTGGAGGTGGGCGAGCCCGGCCCCGGCGAGATCCGCATCCGCCACCACGCCATCGGCCTGAATTTCATCGACACCTACCAGCGCAGCGGGCTGTACCCGGCGCCGATGCCGCTGTACCTGGGCATGGAAGGCGCCGGTGTGGTGGAGGCGGTGGGCGAGGGCGTGACCCATCTGCGGCCGGGCGACCGCGCGGCCTATGCGGGCGGCCCGCCCGGCAGCTATTGCGAGGCGCGGGTGATGCCGGCCGCGCTGGTGTGCCGGCTGCCGGATGCGATCTCCTTCGAGACCGGCGCGGCCATGATGCTCAAGGGCCTGACCGCGCAGTACCTGTTGAAGAAGTCGCTGCCGGTGGAGGGCCTGGAGCCGGGCGACTTCGTGCTGTTCCATGCGGCTGCCGGCGGCGTCGGGCTGATCGCCTGCCAGTGGGCCCGGCTGCTGGGGCTGCAGCTGATCGCCACCGCCGGGTCGGCCGAGAAATGCGCGCTGGCGCTGGCGCACGGCGCGGCGCACGCCATCGACTACCGCCGGGAAGACTTCGTGGCGCGGGTGGCCGAGATCACCGGCGGCCAGGGGGTGAAGGTGGTGCACGACTCGGTCGGCGCCGACACCTGGGCGCAGTCGCTGGAGTGCCTGCGCCCGTTCGGGCTGATGGTGAGCTTCGGCAGCGCCTCGGGGCCGGTGCCGGCCTTCGCGCCGTCGGTGTTGGCGAAGAAGTCGCTCTACGTCACCCGGCAGACGCTGTTCGCCCACTACAACACCCGCGAGCGGGCCCAGGCCATGGCCGACGATTTGTTCGATGTGGTCGGCTCGGGGCAGGTGCGCATCGAGATCAAGCAGCGCTATGCGCTGGCCGACGTGCGCCAGGCCCACCTCGACCTGGAAGGCCGGCGCACCACCGGCTGCACCGTCCTGATTCCCTGAACGATGTTTGCCGGAGGGTGCCTCAGGGCGCCTTCTGGAACACCGCGGCGCCGTTGATGACGCCGGTGGTCAGGAAGCCGCCGTTGACGCTGTAGGTGATGCCGGCGCGGATCGCGTTGGCACCGCTGAAGACGCCGTTGATGACCGCCGCGATCGGCGCGCCGTTGCTGCCGGTACCCGGCACGATGATCGCCGCGTCGTTGCCCGGCTGGCGGAACTGGCCGGTGCCGCCGACGGTGTAGGTGGTGTTGCCGAAGCCCAGGTTCAGCACCGTGCCGACGGTGGCATTGGTGAAGTTGGCGGTGAAGGTGCCGCTGTTGAGCGTGCCGGTTCCGCGCGTGGACGACACCGGCGCGCTGCCGCCGATCAGGTTGTAGCTCGCGGTGCCGGAGGTCGGCATCGAGGCGTCGGTGGTCGGGGTGGCGACGATGTAGTGCACGTTGCTGATCACCGGCAGGCCCACCGTGCCGTTGATGTTGCCCGACTCCCAGCTGCCCCAGCCGATGAAGTCGAGGCTGCCGGGCACGCCGATGCCGCCGGCGCCGGCGCTGGCGGCGGTGACGTTGCCGCCCTTGACGATGTCCGGCTGGCTGCCGCGCGGCCGCGACTCGACCAGTTCGACGCCCTGGAAGAACACGCGGTCGCCGTCCGGGAGGGTGGTGCGCTGGGCCGGCGCGCCGATGGAGGTCTGGTAGGCGAAGCTGGTGACATAGGACGCGGCGACGTTGCCGGCGGTGGAGGGTATGGCGCCGCGCGCACCGGCCTGGGTGAACGCCAGGGCGCCGCCGAAGCTGCCGATCGTGTTGGTGTCGCCCTCGAAGGTCAGGCCGATCTTGGTGCCGGCGGCGTTGGCGAAGAAGCCGGCGGCCGAGCCGCCCAGGCAGGCATTGCCCGCAGGCCCGCAGCCCGGGCCGCTCAAGCCCAGCGCGCCCGACAGCGTGGCGCCGTTGCCGGCGAGGGTGCCGTTCAGGTTGTAGCGGTTGGTGCCCGGACCCGCGCCGGAGGGCAGGTCGACGGCGACCGCCAGCGTGCCCAGGGAATTGGTGTTGCGGGTGAAGAAATCGACCGACAGCGTGGCCGAGTCGACCGAGCCGACGCGGTTCTGGCTGGTGTAGACCGGCGTGGACGCGGCCAGGGTGTAGGTGGCGCGCTGGCTGGTCAGGACGAACTGCGGCGCGACGGGCACGCCGGTGACATAGGCGAAGCGGGCATCCGTGCTGCTGACGGCGCCGACGCTCCAGGTCGACGAATCCCAGTTGCCGAGCTGCAGCAGGTCGTTCGTCGTGGCGCTGCCGCTGCTGTAGAAATTCGCGCCCGGTCCGGTGGCCGGTCCGGTGGCCGGACCGTTGCGGGTGACCGAGGTGGTGCCGGATTCGAAACGCTGCGGCTGGCCGTTGGGGGCGTAGGTCGCGGTGGCGCCGGTCAGGGCGCGATCCTGCAGGGCGTTCGGCGTGACGGAGAAGCCGCGGACGGTGAGGCCGGGGGTGGTCGGTGCCGGGGCGGGGGCCGGTGTCGGGGCCGGGGCTGGTGTTGGGGCCGGAGCTGGTGTTGGCGCTGGTGCCGGGGTCGGCGCAGGCGCGGGTGTCGGTGTTGGAGCGGGTGCCGGTGTGGGTGTCGGCGCTGGCGCTGGCGTCGGTGCAGGCGCGGGTGTCGGCGTTGGCGCCGGTGCAGGTGTCGGAGCCGGCGTTGGAGCTGGTGCGGGTGTGGGCGTCGGGGCCGGCGCAGGCGTCGGCGTGGGTGCCGGAGCTGGCGCTGGCGTGGGCGCCGGAGCGGGTGCCGGTTCTGGCGCAGGCGTCGGTGCAGGCGTCGGAGCTGGAGCCGGCGTGGGGGTCGGGGCTGGCGCAGGCGTCGGCGTAGGTGCCGGAGCGGGTGCTGGTTCTGGCGCCGGGGTCGGTGCAGGCGTCGGAGCTGGAGCCGGCGTGGGGGTCGGGGCTGGCGCAGGCGCTGGCGTGGGCGCCGGAGCGGGTGCCGGTTCTGGCGCAGGTGTCGGCGCAGGTGTCGGCGCAGGTGTCGGAGCTGGAG
>JAKONS010000044.1 GCA_022701845.1 Burkholderiaceae bacterium | reverse complement strand
GATGTCGGTCAGCACCGCGAAACGGTTGCCGTCCTTGATCAGGCCCATGGCGATACCGGCCACATGGGTCTTGATCGGCACACCGGCGTCCATCATCGACAGGCAGCCGCCGCAGACGGATGCCATCGACGAGGAGCCGTTCGACTCGGTGATTTCCGACACCACGCGAATGGTGTATGGGAATTCTTCCTTGCTCGGCAGCACCGCAACGAGCGCGCGCTTGGCCAGACGGCCGTGGCCTATTTCACGGCGCTTGGTGGTGCCCATGCGGCCGACTTCGCCGGTGGCGAAGGGAGGCATGTTGTAGTGGAACAGGAACCGGTCTTCGTACTCGCCGGCCAGCGCATCGATGCGCTGCGCGTCACGCTCGGTGCCCAGGGTGGTGATGACCAGCGCCTGGGTTTCGCCGCGGGTGAACAGGGCCGAGCCGTGGGTGCGGGGCAGCACGCTGTTGCGGATCTCGATCGGGCGCACGGTGCGGGTGTCGCGGCCGTCGATGCGGGGCTCGCCGGCCAGGATCTGGCTGCGCACGATCTTGGCTTCGATGTCGAACAGCAGGCCTTCGACCTTGACGCTGTCGACGGCCGAGCCTTCGGCCTTCAGGCCTTCCATGACCGACGCGGTGACTTCGCGCAGGGCCTGGGTGCGGGCCTGCTTGTTGCGCAGCTGGTAGGCGGCGCGCAGCTTTTCTTCGGCCAAACCGTTGACCTTGGCGATCAGCGATTCGTCCTTGGCAGGCGCCTGCCAGTCCCAGACCGGCTTGCCGGCGTCACGCACCAGTTCGTGGATGGCGTTGATGGCGATGTTGCCTTGCTCGTGACCGAACACGACCGCACCCAACATGATCTCCTCCGACAGCTGCTGCGCTTCGGACTCGACCATCAGCACGGCCGATTCGGTTCCGGCGACGACCAGTTCCAACTGCGAGTTCTTGCGCGCGGTCTGGCCGGGGTTGAGCACGTATTCGCCGTTGACGTAGCCCACACGGGCCGCACCGATCGGGCCGGCGAACGGCATGCCGGAAATGGCCAGCGCGGCGCTCACGCCGATCATGGCGGCGATGTCGGCGTCGACTTCGGGGTTCAGCGACACGGTGTGGATGACCACATGCACGTCGTTGAAAAAGCCTTCGGGGAACAGCGGGCGGATCGGGCGGTCGATCAGGCGGCTGGTCAGGGTTTCGAGTTCGCTCGGCTTGGCTTCACGCTTGAAGAAGCTGCCGGGAATCTTGCCGGCGGCGTAGGTCTTCTCGATGTAGTCGACGGTCAGCGGGAAGAAATCCTGGCCGGACTTGGCGGTCTTGGAAGCGGCGACGGTCGCCAGCACGACGGTGCCGTCGATGTCGACCAGTACCGCACCGGCGGCCTGGCGGGCGATTTCGCCGGTCTCGAGGGTGACCGTGTTCTGGCCCCACTGGAAGGTCTTGGTGACTTTGTTGAAGATGCTCATAGGTGAACTGCTCCTGTCGGTTGTCGTAGCGGTTGGGATGCGTTGACCGGAAGTCCCGTCAGAACACGATGCCATTCCAGAGAGGCTGCAACGCGCAACGCCCTTGGAATGACACAGCTTCGCTCTGTGCTGGATGCCGTCCGGAAAAACAAGAAAACGAAAAACTGAAAACGAAAAACGCCTGAGCTAGCGCGCTAACTCAGGCGTTTCATCGTGTGGCCGTGCGTTATTTACGCAGACCCAGCTTAGCGATCAGCGCGGTGTAACGCTGCGGATCCTTGGCCTTCAGGTAGTCCAGCAGCTTGCGGCGGCGGCTGACCATGCGCAGCAGACCGCGGCGGCCGTGATGGTCCTTGGCGTGGGTCTTGAAGTGGGGGGTCAGCTCGTTGATGCGAGCGGTCAGCAGGGCGACCTGGACTTCCGGACTACCGGTGTCGTTGGCGGCGCGAGCGTTGTCTTTGACGACTTCGGCCTTGATGGAGGAGGCGATCATGTGAAATTTCCGTTGGGTGTTTGACTTGCGAGCGGCGCTGGAAATGCGCCGCACGTGCGCCTTGCGGAAGGCAAAGCCTATCGATTATAGCGCGTGCCGCCGGGCCGGCCGATGGACGGCAGCGGCGACTGCCGCAGAGGCGGGAGGATGCGCGGTTTCCTCCACCAAACGCCACCCATGAGATTCCTGCTCCACCCTGCCCTCGCCCTGTCGTCCGTCCTGCTGCTGTCGCTCAGCCCGGTGCCCGTCGCGGCCGCCGCCGCTGGCACGGCGGCGAAAAAACCGGCCGCCGCCAGCGCCTTGGCCGCACCCACGGCACCGCGGCGCAAGTCGGTCAAAGTGAAGATGACGAAAAGCGAGACCGGGGAAACCGGTGCAGAGCGCGCACGGCGCATGCAGCGCGAATGCCGGGGCCTGCCGAACGCGGGCGCCTGCCAGGGTTATGGCTACGGGTCCTGATTCCTGATAGTCGTCCTGGGCTGGCCTGCGTCAGGCGGGCCGCTTCATCTGGCAGGTGGTCGGCTGTTCTGCCCGTGAAGCCGGAATGCTGCGCACCACCTTGAAGCCGTAGCCCGAACCTTCGACGTCGAACTTCACCCCGGGGCTGCCCCGGCGCTCCATCTGCCCCACCACCAGCGACTGCTGGAACTGATGATCGGCCGCGCGCATCTTGCCGGCCTGGCCGTACAAGGTCACATCGGCCAACTCCAGCGCACGTGCCACCGCCACCACATCGTCGCTGCCTGCCTTTTCCAGCGCCTGCGCCAGCGATTCGACCATCAACTGCATGCGCATGTGCACATAGTCGTCCGCCGCCGCGGGAAAACGCTGCCGGAACGCGGCATAGAACGCCTCACTCTCCGCGCCCGGCACGTTCGGCAGCCAGTCGGCCACGGCCAGCACACGGCCCACGCCGGCGTCGCCGAGCGCTGCCGGCGCCCCCAGCGCATTGCCGTAGAAGGTGTAGAACTTGCCGTCGAACCCGGCCTCGCGCGCGGCTTTCACCAGCAAGGTCAGATCGTTGCCCCAGTTGCCGGTGATGACCGCCTGGGCGCCGCTGGCGCGGATCTTGGCGGCGTACGGCGCGAAATCCTTGACCCGGCCCAGGGGATGCAGTTCGTCACCGACGATCTTCACGTCGGGCCGCTGCACCCCCAGCTGCCGCCGCGCCTCGCGCAGCACGCCCTGGCCGAAGCTGTAGTCCTGCCCAACGAGGTAGACGCTGCGCACCGACGCGTCGTCCCGCAGCACGTCCATCAGCGCGGCGACCCGCATGTCGGCATGCGCATCGAAACGGAAATGCCAGAAGCTGCAGCGCTCGTTGGTCAACGCCGGATCCACTGCCGAATAGTTGAGGAACAACACCCGGTGCGCGGGATCGCGGCTGTTCTGCTTGTCGACCGCATCCACCAGGGCGGCGGCGACCGCGGAAGAATTTCCCTGCATCACGAAATGCGTGCCGGCGTCGACGGTCGCCCGCAAGGCCGACAACGCCTCTTCGTTCTGCCCCTTGCTGTCGTAGCGCACCAGCCGCAAGGGCCGGTTCCCGCCGGCCCACCGGATGCCGCCGCGTGCGTTCACCCGCTCGATCGCCCAGGAGATGTTGCGCCACACTGCCTCGCCGGCATTCGCGAAGCTGCCGGAAAGGCCTTCGATCAGGGCGATGTCGATCGGCGGGCCGGCCGGCCGGGCCGGCTGGGCCCAGGCAGCTGCCATCGGCATGCTGCCGATCGCACCGACGGCCAGAGACTTGAGAACCGCACGGCGCAGGATTTCCTTGGATGTTTCGGACATCGAGTAGGGGCTCATCGGACATGAGCCAGGGGTGGTGAGGCCGCGCAGTATATAGAGCGGATCGATGGCTTTCGGCGAGCCCGGCGCGGTGTTTGGAGCGCGGCGAATTGGTAATGCCGCAAACGAATTCAAGACCCGCCGAAGAAAAATTAATTAGCCGAAAGTTTCTCTTGAATTGCTTTGCCGCGTGCACAGATTCGATGGCATGCGGCACTCATGGTCGAGCGC
Organism: Burkholderiaceae bacterium; assembly: GCA_022701845.1. Next base: position 516 of record JAKONS010000044.1, on the reverse strand, counting down.
CGCGAAGCCTTACGGAGATTCGACATGTTCTACACCCCTGCCCGCCGCCCGGTATTCAACCCCGAACTGCGTTCCGTCGATCGCGCACTGGAACGCATGCTGTCCGGTGCCCTGAGCCACGCCAATCCGGCGCGTGCCCAGGCCAATCAGACCGGCGTCCACCAGAAAATCACGCAGGACGACACTGCGGTAACCCTGGCACTCGACGTTCCCGGTTTGGCACGCGAGCAACTTGCCATCAGCATCGACGCGAACATCGTGCGCATCGAGAGCGTGGAAGGTGCGCCCCGCACCGTCAAGCTGGCCTACGAGTTGGCCCAGGATATCGATGTGGATGCCAGCAGCGCGAAACTGGAAAATGGGGTACTCACCATTACCCTGACGCGCCTGGCGCCTGTGCAAACCGCCAGGACACTGGCGATTTCCTGAGCCATGCATCGGGCGGGAGATAATTCCGCCTGAGGTATCGACATAATCGCCGCCCGGCCCGGGCGGCGATTTTCATTCGGTGCCCAG
>JAKONS010000020.1 GCA_022701845.1 Burkholderiaceae bacterium | reverse complement strand
CGCGTCCCACGCCGGCTTGCCGACCAGCCGCTGGCGTTCGGCGAACGGGGTGACCAGCGCCGGGTCCTCGTCGATGCGCCGGGTGTCGCGCAGCACGGTCAGCGCCTTCTGCATGCCCGCCACCGCGCCCTGCAGCGCGGCGTTGGCATACAGCACGATGCCGTAGCCCAGCTGGCCGAGTTCCTCGGCGCCGAAGATCGGCGTGCGGCCGCCGATCACCAGGTTCATCAGCTGCGGCGGCGCCAGGCGCTGCGGCAGCGCGCGGATCTCGTCGGCGGTGGTCACCGCTTCCACGAACAGGATGTCGGCACCCGCCTCGGCGAATTTCTGCGCCCGCTCGATCGCCGCCTCGAAACCCAGGGTGGCCGCCGCGTCGGTGCGCGCCAGGATCAGCAGGTCGGCGTCCTGCCGGGCATCGACCGCCGCCTTGATCTTGCTCACCGCTTCCTCGGTGGCGATGACGTCCTTGCCCGAGAAATGGCCGCAGCGCTTGGGCGAGACCTGGTCCTCGAACTGGATGCAGTCGGCGCCGGCGCGCTCCAGCGTGCGCACCGTGTGGCGCACGTTGAGCGCGTTGCCGAAGCCGGTGTCGGCATCGACGATCAGCGGCAGGCCGACGCAGTCGCGGATGCGCGCGGTGTGGTCGGCGATGTCGGCCAGGCCCATGAAGCCCTGGTCCGGCATGCCGAAATACATGTTGGTGACACCGGCGCCGGTGACATAGATCGCCTCGAAGCCCAGGTCTTCGATGACCTTGGCCGACAGCGCGTTGAAGGCGCCCGGCACCAGCACGCCGCGGCGGGCTTCGACCAGGGATTTGAGTTGCTTGCGGGTAGACATGCTTTTTTCAGGATTTCCGTCGGTTTTCAAAAACTGTCGCCGGGCACACGCACCCAGCCTTCCATCAGGACACGGGCGCTGCGGCTCATCAAGGCCTTGGTGACCTTCCACTGCCCGTCGACCAGCGTGGCTTCGGCGCCCACCCGCAGCGTGCCCGACGGATGGCCGAAGCGCACCGAGGTGCGCTCGCCGCCGCCGGCCGCCAGGTTGACCAGGGTGCCCGGCACCGCCGCGGCGGTGCCGATGGCGACCGCGGCGGTGCCCATCATCGCGTGGTGCAGCTTGCCCATCGACAGCGCCCGCACCAGCAGGTCGACATCGCCCGCGTCCACCGCCTTGCCGCTGGAGGCGGTGTAGCCGGACGGCGGTGCGACGAAGGCCACCTTGGGCGTGTGCTGGCGCCTGGCCGCCTCGTCCAGGCTGGCGATCAGGCCCATGCGCAGGGCGCCGTGGGCGCGGATCGTCTCGAACAGGGCGAGCGCCTGCGGATCGCCGTTGATCGCGTCCTGCAGTTCGCGCCCGGTGCGGCCGATCGCCTCGGCGTTCAGGAAGATGGTGGGAATGCCGGCGTTGATCAGCGTGGCCTTCAAGGTGCCGACACCGGGCACGTCCAGGTCGTCGACCAGATTGCCGGTGGGGAACATCGCCCCGCCGCCCTCGCCGTCGCCCTCGTCGGCCGGGTCCATGAATTCGAGCGCCACCTCGGCCGCCGGGAAGGTCACCCCGTCGAGCTCGAAGTCACCGGTTTCCTGCACCTCGCCGCCGGTCATCGGCACATGCGAGACGATGGTCTTGCCGATGTTGGCCTGCCAGATGCGCACCACCGCGATGCCGTCGTGCGGCAGGCGCGTGGTGTCGACCAGGCCGTTGGCGATGGCAAACGGGCCGACCGCCGCCGACAGGTTGCCGCAGTTGCCGCTCCAGTCGACGAAGCGCTGGTCGATCGACACCTGGCCGAACAGGTAGTCCACGTCGTGGCCGGGCCGCTCGCTCTTCGACAGGATCACCGTCTTGCTGGTGCTGGAGGTGGCCGCGCCCATGCCGTCGATCTGCTTGCCGTAGGGGTCGGGGCTGCCGATCACCCGCAGCAGCAGCGCGTCGCGGGCGGCGCCGGGCTGCTGCGCGGCGGCGGGCAGGTCCTGCAGGCGGAAGAACACGCCCTTGCTGGTGCCGCCGCGCATGTAGGTGGCGGGAATCCGGATCTGCGGTGCGTGCGCCATGTCAGGCCACCTCTGCGGTCGTGGGGGTCTGGCTGGACGCCAGGAAATCCTGGGCGAAGCGCTGCAGCACGCCGCCGGCCTCGTAGATGGACGCCTCTTCGGCGGTGTCGAGCCGGCAGGTCACCGGCACCTCCAGGCGTTCGCCGTTCTTGCGGTGGATCACCAGGGTGAGGTCGGTGCGCGGATGGCGCTCGCCGACCACGTCGTAGGTCTCGGTGCCGTCCAGTCCCAGGGTGATGCGGCTGGTGCCGGGCTTGAACTCCAGCGGCAGCACGCCCATGCCGATCAGGTTGGTGCGGTGGATGCGCTCGAAGCCCTCGGCGGCGATGGCTTCCACCCCCGCCAGCCGCACGCCCTTGGCGGCCCAGTCGCGCGAGCTGCCCTGGCCGTAGTCGGCGCCGGCCACGATGATCAGCGGCTGCTTGCGCAGCATGTAGGCCTCGATGCCCTCCCACATGCGCACCACGGTGCCTTCCGGCTCCAGCCGGGTGAGCGAGCCTTTTTTCACCTTGCCGTCGACCACCGCCATCTCGTTGACCAGCTGCGGGTTGGCGAAGGTGGCGCGCTGCGCGGTGAGGTGGTCGCCGCGGTGGGTGGCGTAGGAATTAAAGTCCTCTTCCGGCAAACCCATCATGTGCAGGTACTCGCCGGCCGCGCTGTCGCGCAGGATCGCGTTCGACGGCGACAGGTGGTCGGTGGTGATGTTGTCCGGCAGCACCGCCAGCGGGCGCAGGCCGGTCAGGGTGCGCACCCCCGCCAGGGCGCCTTCCCAGTACGGCGGGCGGCGGATGTAGGTGCTCTGCGGGCGCCATTCGTAGAGCGGGCTGATCTTCTCGTCGCTGGCGATGCCGATCCTGAACATCGGGTCGTACACCCGGCGGAAATGCTCCGGCTTCACGCTCGCCTTGACGATCGCGTCGATCTCCTCGTCGCTCGGCCACAGGTCCTTCAGGGTGACCTCGTTGCCTTGGGCGTCGGTGCCGAGCACGTCCTTCTCGATGTCGAAGCGCACCGTGCCGGCGATGGCATAGGCCACCACCAGGGGCGGCGACGCCAGGAACGCCTGCTTGGCATACGGATGGATGCGGCCGTCGAAATTGCGGTTGCCCGACAGCACCGCGGTGGCGTAGAGGTCGCGGTCGATCACCTCCTGCTGAATGGCCGGGTCGAGCGCGCCGCTCATGCCGTTGCAGGTGGTGCAGGCGAAGGCGACGATGCCGAAACCCAGCTTCTCCAGCTCGGTCAGCAGACCGGCTTCCTGCAGGTACAGCTCGACCGCCTTGGAGCCCGGCGCCAGCGACGACTTCACCCAGGGCTTGCGCAGCAGCCCGCGCGCGTTGGCGTTGCGTGCCACCAGGCCGGCGGCGATCACGTTGCGCGGATTGCTGGTGTTGGTGCAGCTGGTGATGGCCGCGATGATCACCGCGCCGTCGGGCATCTGGCCGGGCACCTGCTCCCACTTCGCGGCGATGCCGC
>JAKONS010000016.1 GCA_022701845.1 Burkholderiaceae bacterium | reverse complement strand
CCCAGCGCGAACGACAGCTCGCCGTTGGCCACCGCGGTGTAGAGCTGGGTGGTTTCCTTGTAGATCACATGCTGCATCGAGGTGCCGGTACGCGAGGCCAGCAGCTCCGAGCCCAGGTGCACCGGGTTGCCGATCGACCAGGAGCCGTAGTTCAGCTTGCCGGGATGGGCCTTAGCGTCGGCGATCAGGTCGCCGATGGTCTGGTAGGGGCTGTTGGACGGCACCGTCACGAAGAAATAGGTGCGGAACAGCGGCAGCAGCGGATCGAAGTCGGCCTGCACGTCGTAAGGCAGCTTCTTGAACAGCGCCGGGTAGGCGGCCAGGTGCACGTTGTCGAGCTGGATCATGTCGGTGCCGTCCTTGGCACCGCGCTTGAAGGCGTCGATGGCGATGAAGCCGTTGCCGCCCGGGCGGTTCTCGACCACCACCGGCTGGCCCCAGGCGCGGCTCAGGCGGTCGGCGACCAGGCGCGCGGTGCCGTCGGGGCCGCCGCCGACCGGGAACGGGTTGATGATCCGCACCGGGCGGGTGGGGTAGGTGGTGTCTTGCGCCAGCGCCGGCATCGACAGCGCAGTGACCGCCAGGCCGAGGGTGAAGGTGCGGCGGCCTACGGGAGGGGTGGGGTGCATGGGTATGTCTCGATTCGTTGGGAGCGGACCGCATTCTGCCGATGCCTCGCCGCGTCGGGTGAAGAACCTACAGGTCGAAGAACACGGTTTCCTGCGCGCCCTGCATATGGATGTCGAACTGGTAGACCACCTCGCCTGCGCGCTCGGTGCGGCGTGCCAGCAGGGTGTCGCGGCGATCGGGCGGCACGCTGGCCAGCACCGGGTCGGCCGCGTTGGCCTGCACCTCGTCGTCGAAGTACACCCGGGTGAAGGTATTGAGCAGCAGGCCGCGCATGGTGATCACCAGGTTGATGTGCGGCGCGCTGCCGGCCGCCTCGGTGCCGGGTTTGACGGTGGCGAAGGTGAAGCGAAAGAGCGGGTCGGTGCCGGTGCCGCAGCGGCCGAAGGCGCGAAAGCCGGTGCGGTGCACCTCTTCCAGGCTGTCGGGATAGGCGCCGTCGCCGTCGGGCTGGCTGATCTCGATCAGTGCGTCGTTGATCGGCTTGCCGTCGCCGTCGAACACCCGGCCTTCCAGGCGGATGCGCTCGCCGCGCGCGCCGTCCTCGGCCAGCACCGTGTCGAAGGGCTGGTCGAAGTCGTAGCCGTACTGGCGGGCGGTGAGGCCGTAGGCGAAATAGGGGCCGACCGTCTGCGACGGGGTCTGGCCGAAGTTGGAAACGAGTCCTTGCATCATGGTGGTCGCTCTCTTATTCCCGGGCCGTTCAGGCGCGGTTCTCGAAGGGGGTTTCGTCGGCGCCGCGCAGCACCACGTCGAAGCGGTAGCCCAGTGCATGGCCTTCCTCGGTCAGGTCCAGGTCGAAGTCCGACACCAGGCGGCTGCGGGCGTGCTCCGGCGTGCCGGTGTACATCGGGTCGTACTGCAGCAGCGGGTCGCCGGGGAAATACATCTGGGTGACCAGGCGGCTGCCGAAATGCTGGCCGAACAGCGACAGGTGGATGTGCTGCGGACGCCAGGCGTTGGGATGGTTGCCCCAGGGATAGGCGCCGGGCTTGATGGTCAGGAAGCGGTAGCGGCCCTCGTCGTCGGTCAGGCAGCGGCCGGCGCCCAGGAAGTTCGGATCGAGCGGCGCGTCGTGCTGGTCGGCCTTGTGCACATAGCGGCCGGCCGCATTGGCCTGCCAGATCTCCACCAGGGTGTTGCGCACCGGCCGGCGCCGGTCGTCGAGCACCTGGCCGGCCAGCACCATGCGCTCGCCGATCGGCTGGCCGTTGCGCTGGGCGTTGCGGGTCAGGTCGTGGTCGAGCGCGCCGATGCATTCGTGGCCGTAGACCGGCTGGCGCATCTCGCCGAGCGCGGCCTTCAGCGGCACCAGCGCCCGGGTCGGGCCGCGCTTGGCGGTGCTGGCGTAGCCGGCGTAGATGTGCGCGGGGTGGCTGGCCCAGTCGCGCGGGGTGAGCGTCGGCGCGGGCGAAACAGGAGGGGCTGCGGTGGTGTTCATGGGGCGACTCTACGGGCGGGAATCCATGCTGTAAATTGAGGGTTTCGCCCGTTTCAATACGCTCCGGTAATCGACGATGCCTACTGACGACTTCCCCGTCGACGCCTTCACCCGCGGCCTGCAGCTGCGGCACATGCGCTGCCTGGTCGCCATCGCCCAGGAGCGCCACCTGGCGCGCGCTGCCGAGCGGCTGGCGGTCAGCCAGCCGGCGGTGTCGCGCATCCTGGCCGAGCTCGAAGCGCTGGCCGGGCACCGGCTGGTCGAGCGCACCGACACCGGCCGGCGCGCGATTCGCGGGCTCACCCCGTCGGGCGAGCGGCTGCTGGCGCATGCGCTGCAGATGCTGGCCGCGGTCGACCAGGCGGCGACGGTGTTCCGTCCGTCGGCGGCGGGCCGGGCGGTGCGCCTGCGGGTGGGCGCGCTGCCCAGCCTGGCGCAGTCGCTGCTGCCGACCGCGCTGGCCGCGCTGCGCGCGCAGAAACCCGAGCTCGGCCTGGAGGTGCAGGTGGCGGCCAACGACCGCCTGCTCGACGACCTGCGCGCCGGCACGCTCGATCTGGTGGTCGGCCGCATGAGCGATCCGCGGCTGATGGACGGCCTGAGCTTCGAGCTGCTGCGCATCGAGCCGCTGGTGTTCGTGGTGCGCGCCGGCCACCCGCTGGCCGGCGGCCGCCCCGGCATGCGGGCGCTGCTGGAGGTCGACTGGGTGGTCTACCCCGCAGGCACCGTGCCGCGCCACAACACCGAAACCCTGGTGGCGGCCCACGGCCTGGCGCTGCCGGCGGCGCTCACCCAGACGCTCGACATGGCGGTGGCGCGCGGCATGGTGCTGCGCTCCGACGCGGTGTGGGTCACGCCGATCGGCGCGGTGCAGGACGATCTGGCCGACGGCCGCCTGGTGCGCCTGCGGCTGCCCAGCACCGGCACCGAGGAGCCGGTCGGCCTGCTGCGGCGGCGCGAGGCGGCCGCCTCCGCCGAAGTGGATGCGCTGGCCGCCCTGTTGCGCGCCGGCGCAGCGCCGCCCAAGGTGCGGCGCGCCCGGGGCTGAACCTCAGCGCCCGCCCCACTTGTCGCCGTCGGCCCGCTGCGCGCGGTAGATGCCGGCATTGCCCGAGGCCAGGTAGCTGGCGATGCAGCCGACCGCTGCCAGCGGCCCGATGGCCGGCCCGAACAGCTCGATCGCCATCACGATGGTGGCGATCGGCGTGTTGGCCGCGCCCGCGAACACCGCCACGAAGCCGATCGCCGCCAGCATCGGCAGC
>JAKONS010000008.1 GCA_022701845.1 Burkholderiaceae bacterium | reverse complement strand
TCCTTGACCAGCGCGATGCTTTCCGGGCGCCGCAGGTCGAGGCCCACGCTGCGCTTGTTGCGCGAGTAGGTCTTCCACCAGATCTGCAGGCCCTCGGTGGTGAAGTGGCGCAGCGAATCGCCCTCGGGCGGCTCGATCTTGATGACGTCGGCGCCGAAGTCGGCCAGCTGCAGCGTCAGCATGTTGCCGGCCACCAGCCGGCTCATGTCGATGATGCGCAGGCCGTGCAGCGGACCCCGGGATTCGGGCTGGAAGGTTTTGTGGGGAAGTGCGGACATTCGTTAAATAGACATGATGTCTATTATGTATTCTGGGCAGCGGCCGCGGCCTTGTCAATCGCTTAGGATCGAAAACGGACCAGCGATAACCCGAGGGTGAGAACGATGAAGAAGCGAGCCGAACCGCAGGACGACGACGCGGCGGACGACAGGGGCGAGAAGCCCGGCAAGGGCGAAAAAGGCGTGGCCTCGGTGAACCGGGCGCTGTCGATCCTGATGGCCTTCGAGGACAGCGTCGACGGCATGACGCTGGCCGAGCTGACCGCCGCCACCGGCCTGTACCACAGCACCATCCTGCGGCTGTGCGAGTCGCTGGAGCAGTTCCGTTTCCTCAAGCGGCTGTCCGATGGCCGCTACCTGCTGGGGCCGATGCCCTTCCACCTGGGCATGGTCTACCAGGGCTCGTTCCGGCTGCGCGACCATGCCTGGCCGGTGATGCGCGAGCTCACCCAGCGCACCCACGAGACCTCGGCCATCTATGTGCGCGAAGACGACGCCCGGGTGTGCCTGTTCCGGGTCGAGATGCCGCGCGCGGTGCGGATGAACGTGCGCGAAGGCGAGCGGGTCGATCTCGACAAGGGCGCGGCCGGCAAGGTGCTGCTGGCCTGGGCCGAGCCGGCCGTCGACGGCGTTGCCGCAGGCGGCCCGGGCCGCGGCGAAGGGCCGGAGTACGACCATATCCGCCGCGCCGGCTATGCCATCTCGCTGGCCGAGCGCGAGACCGACAGCGCGGCCATCGCCTGCCCGGTGTTCGGCCTGGGCCAGAAGGTGGTGTGCGCGATTTCCTCCGGCACCCCGCTCTACCGCTTCGACCAGGCCGCGTTCGACCGCAACCTGCCGCTGGTGATGGCCGCCGCCGCGCAGCTCACCGTCGACCTGGGCGGCGACCCGGCGGTGTTCGCCGCGCCGCATGCCGCGCCCTTCCGCAAGATCGGCACGCCGCGCCACGGCAGCGCACCGGCCCGGCCGGGCTAGTCGGCGGTGATGTTGCGTTCCTGGGCCAGCTTGCGCCACTTGCCCACTTCCGCCTGCACGTAGTCGCCGAACTGGTCGGGCGTCATGTTGCCCGGCTCGGTGGATTCGCGGGCGAACAGCTCGCGCATCTCGGGCGTGTCGGCCGCCGCGCGGATCTCGCGGTTGAGCCGCTCCACCAGGGGCCGCGGCGTCTTCGCCGGCGCGAACACGCCCCACCACGATTCCACGCTGTAGCCCGGCACCGACTCGGCCAGCGCGGGCAGTCCGGGCATGAAGGAAGAGCGCTTGGCCGAGGTCACCGCGATCGGCCGGATCATCCCGCCCTTGAGCGGCCCGGCCACCGAGGCGGCGGTGGTGATCATGATCTGCAGGTTGCCGCCCATCATGTCGGCCGCCGCGTTCGAGATGCCCTTGTAGGGCACGTGCACCGCCTGGCCGCGGGTCGCCGAATTCAGCAGCTCGCTGGCCATCTGGCCGATCGAGCCCAGCCCGGCCGAGCCGTAGTTGACATCCCGGGCCGGGCTGCGGATGGCGGTCAGCACGTCTTCCGGCGTCTTGTACGGCGTGGCGTTGCCGACGATCAGCAGCATCGGCCCCCGGTTGAGCAGCGCCACCGGGGCGAACGACTTGATCGGGTCGTAGGGCAGCTTGGCGGCCACCGCGGCGTTGGTGGTGAAGCTCACCGAATTCAGCAGCAGCGTCGCGCCGTCGGGCTCGGCGGTGGCCACCGCCTGCGCGCCGATCGCACCGGCGGCGCCGGCCTTGTTCTCGACGATCACCGACACGCCCAGCTTGGTGCCCAGCTTCTGCGCCATCGCCCGCGCGTAGAGGTCGTTGCTGCCGCCGGGCGAGAACGGCACCACGATCTTGATGAGCTTGGGCAGGGGTGCGTCCTGCGCCTGCGCAGCGGTCGCCAGCAGGACCAGGGACAGCGTCAGGCAGCTGCGGCGCAGGATTCTTCTCATCGCGTCTCCATTAATAGACGACATGTCTAATTTGATGCGATGCAGTCTCGCGGAAATAGACAGACTGTCCAATCATGGAATTCCCGGGGTCGGCGGATCCGCCGGTTAGCCGCGGCAGGCAGGCCCGTCAAGCGCCCGGGCATGAGCAGTCTTTCCGGTTTCTTTAGACATCCGCCCCGCTTCTTGACGGCACTTTTATACCGGTCGACCTACGCTGGCGCATCGTTTTCAGGAGTCGTCATGGACCTGGTTTTTCTCGGCGCGATCGCCGTTTTCTGGGCCGCCGCCGCGGCCCTCGTCATCGGGCTGGAGCGCCTGCGCCCGCAAGCGGGAGCACGGCCGTGATCGCCAACGACGTGCTCTACGGCGCGGCCGGCCTGCTGGTCGCGCTGCTGTTCGTGTACCTGGTCTACGCGCTGCTGCGCGCCGAGGAGTTCTGACATGAACGCCTCCGCCTGGACCCTGCTGATCGTCTTCCTGCTGGCCCTGCTGCTGCTCGGCTGGCCGCTCGGCCGCTACATCGCCGCGCTGTGCAACGGCACCCACGCGGGCTGGATGCGCACGGCCGAATCGCCGGTATTGCGCCTGGCCGGCGTGGCGCCCGATGCCGACGGCGGCTGGAAGCCCTATGCGCTGGCGCTGCTGGCCTTCAACGCCGTCGGCGTCGTCTTCGTCTATGCGGTGCAGCGCCTGCAGGCGGTGCTGCCGCTGAATCCCGACGGCATGGCGGCGGTGTCGCCGGACTCGGCCTTCAACACCGCGGTGAGCTTCGTCGCCAACACCAACTGGCAGGGCTACAGCGGCGAGGCCACGATGGCGCACCTGACCCAGATGGTGGCGCTGACCGGCCAGAACTTCTTCTCGGCCGCGACCGGCATCGCGGTGGTGTTCGCGCTGTTCCGCGGCTTCGCGGCGCGCTCGTCCGGGCAGGTCGGCAACTTCTGGGTCGACCTGACCCGCATCACCGCCTGGCTGCTGGTGCCGCTGTCGCTGGTGCTGGCCATCGCACTCGCCGGCCAGGGCGTGATCCAGAACTTCAGCGCCTCCACCAGCGTCGCCACGCTGGAGCGCCAGACCTACCAGGCGCCGAAGCTCGACGGCGCCGGCAAGCCGGTGACCGACGCGGCCGGCGCACCGGTCACCGAGGCCAGGACCACCGCCACGCAGACCCTGGCCATGGGCCCGGTGGCCTCGCAGGAAGCCATCAAGATGCTGGGCACCAACGGCGGCGGCTTCTTCAACGCCAACTCCGCCCATCCCTACGAGAACCCCACCGCCGTCAGCAACCTGCTGGAGATGCTGGCGATCTTCCTGATCCCGGCGGCGCTGTGCTTCTCCTTCGGCCGGGTGGTGGGCGACCAGCGCCAGGGCTGGGCGGTGCTGGCGGCGATGACGATCCTGTTCGTCGCCGCGGTGATGGCGGTGATCCCGGCCGAGCAGGCGGGCAACCCGGTGCTGGGATCGCTGGGGGTCGACCAGGCCAGCAGCGCGCTGCAGTCGGGCGGCAACATGGAAGGCAAGGAAGTGCGTTTCGGCATCGACGCCTCGGCGCTGTTCGCGGCCATCACCACCGCCGCCTCCTGCGGTGCGGTGAACGCGATGCACGACTCGCTGACGCCGCTCGGCGGCATGGTGCCGCTGGTGCTGATGCAGCTGGGCGAGGTGGTCTTCGGCGGCGTCGGCACCGGCCTCTACGGCATGCTGGTGTTCGCCATCCTGGCGGTGTTCATCGCCGGGCTGATGATCGGCCGCACGCCGGAATACCTGGGCAAGAAGATCGAGGCGCACGAGATGAAGCTGGCCTCGATCGCCATCCTGGTCACCCCGCTGATCGTGCTGGCGGGCACCGCGGTGGCGGTGATGGCCGATGCCGGCCGCGCCGGCATCGCCAACCCGGGCGCGCACGGTTTCTCCGAGATCCTCTATGCGCTGACCTCGGCCGCCAACAACAACGGCAGCGCCTTCGCCGGGCTGTCGGCCAACACACCGTTCTACAACACGCTGCTGGCCTTCGCCATGTGGTTCGGCCGCTTCGGCGTGATCGTGCCGGTGCTGGGCATCGCCGGCGCGCTGGCGTCGAAGAACCGCCTGCCGGCCAATGCCGGAACCATGCCGACGCACGGCCCCCTCTTCGTCGTCCTGCTGATCGGCACCGTGCTGCTGGTCGGTCTGCTGAACTATGTCCCCGCCCTGGCGCTGGGCCCGATCGTCGAGCACCTGGTGCTCTGGGCCGGCCGCTGAACGCAGGAGATGACCATGAACAAGACATCCCCCACCCCCGTCCCGAATCCTTCGAAACAGCCGACCCCGCCGTCGGCCCCCGCCCCGGGCGAGACCGCCACGCCGGCGGCCGCCCGGCCCCGCGCGCTGGCCCTGATGGACCGGGCGCTGGTGCTGCCCGCCCTGCGCGACGCCTTCGCCAAGCTCGACCCGCGGGTGCAGTGGCGCAACCCGGTGATGTTCGTCGTCTATGTCGGCAGCATCCTCACCACCTTCCTGTGGGCGCATGCGCTGCAGGCGCCGGCCGACGTGGCGTCGCCGCCCTGGTTCATCCTGTCGGTGGCGGTCTGGCTGTGGTTCACCGTGCTGTTCGCCAACTTCGCCGAAGCCCTGGCCGAGGGCCGCAGCAAGGCGCAGGCGGCGTCGCTGCGCGGCCTGAAAAAGAGCACCTGGGCCAAGAAGCTCAAGTCCCCGGTGCACGGCGCCGAATGGGCGCCCGAACAGGCGGAGAACCTGCGCAAGGGCGACGTGGTGCTGGTCGATGCCGGCGACCTGATACCGCTCGACGGCGAGGTCATCGAAGGCGTGGCCTCGGTCGACGAGAGCGCCATCACCGGCGAATCGGCGCCGGTGGTGCGGGAATCCGGCGGCGACTTCTCCTCGGTCACCGGCGGCACCCGGGTGCTGTCCGACTGGCTGGTGGTGCGGGTCACCGTCAACCCGGGCGAATCGTTCCTCGACCGGATGATCGGCATGGTCGAAGGCGCCAAGCGCGCCAAGACGCCCAACGAGATCGCCCTGACCATCCTGCTGGTGGCGCTGACCATCGTCTTCCTGGGCGTGACCGCGACGCTGCTGCCCTATTCGATCTTCAGCGTGCAGGCCGCGGGCGCCGGCACGGTGGTCAGCCTGACCGCGCTGGTCGCCCTGCTGGTGTGCCTGATCCCGACCACCATCGGCGGGCTGCTGTCGGCGGTGGGCGTGGCCGGCATGAGCCGGATGATGCAGGCCAACGTCATCGCCACCTCCGGCCGCGCGGTCGAGGCCGCCGGCGACGTCGATGTGCTGCTGCTCGACAAGACCGGCACCATCACCCACGGCAACCGCCAGGCCGCGTCCTTCACCGCCGCGCCGGGCAGCGACGAGCGCACCCTGGCCGTCACCGCCGCCCTGGCGTCGGCCGCCGACGAGACGCCGGAGGGCCGCAGCATCGTCGCCCTGGCGGTGCGCCTGGGCTTCGCGCCACCGGCCGCGCCGGAAGGCTCCGAGGCGGTGCCCTTCACCGCCCAGACCCGCATGAGCGGCATGAACCTGCCGGCGCACGACGGCGCGCCCGCCCGCGCACTGCGCAAGGGCGCGGTGGAAGCGGTGCGCCGCCATGTCGAATCGCTCGGCGGCAGCCTGCCGCTGGAGCTGAGCCGCGCCGCCGACGACATCTCGCGCCGCGGCGGCACGCCGCTGGCGGTGGCCGACGGCAGCACCGTGGTCGGCGTGGTCGAACTGAAAGATATCGTCAAGACCGGCATCAAGGAGCGCTTCGGCGAGCTGCGCCGCATGGGCATCAAGACGGTGATGATCACCGGCGACAACAAGCTCACCGCCGCCGCCATCGCCGCCGAAGCCGGCGTGGACGACTTCCTGGCCGAGGCCACGCCGGAGGACAAGCTGGCGCTGATCCGCCGCTACCAGTCCGAAGGCCGCCTGGTGGCGATGACCGGCGACGGCACCAACGACGCGCCGGCCCTGGCGCAGGCCGACGTGGCGGTGGCGATGAACTCCGGCACCCAGGCCGCCAAGGAGGCCGGCAACATGGTCGACCTGGACAGCAACCCGACCAAGCTGCTGGAGATCGTCGAGACCGGCAAGGCGCTGCTGATGACCCGCGGCTCGCTCACCACCTTCTCCATCGCCAACGACGTGGCGAAGTACTTCGCCATCATCCCGGCGATCTTCGTGTCGACCTATCCGCAGCTGAGCGCGCTGAACGTGATGCACCTGGGCAGCCCGTCGTCGGCCATCCTGTCGGCGGTCATCTTCAACGCGCTGATCATCGTGGTGCTGATTCCGCTGGCGCTCAAGGGCGTCGCCTACCGGGCCATCGGCGCGGCCGCGCTGCTGCGCCGCAACCTGCTGATCTACGGCCTGGGCGGCCTGATCGTTCCCTTCATCGGCATCAAGGCGATCGACCTGGTCCTGGTCGCCCTGGGCCTGGTCTGAATCGGCCGCACGGAGCATTCCCATGACATCCATCCTTCGCCCCACCCTGATTCTGTTCACCGCACTCACCGTGCTCACCGGCGCGGTCTATCCGCTGGCGGTGACCGGCGCCGCGCAGCTCGCGTTTCCCGACCGGGCGGCCGGCAGCCTGGTCGCACGCGGCGGCCAGGCGGTGGGCTCGTCGCTCATCGGCCAGTCGTTCTCCGACCCGGGGCATTTCTGGGGCCGGCCGTCGGCCACCGCACCGATGGCCTACAACGGGCAGGCCTCCGGCGGCTCCAACCAGGGGCCGCTGAACCCGGCGCTGGCCGAGGCGGTCAAGGGCCGCATCGAGGCCCTACGCGCGGCCGACCCCGGCAACACCGCGCCGGTGCCGGTCGACCTGGTGACCACCTCGGCCAGCGGACTCGACCCGGACATCAGCCTGGCCGCGGCGCGCTACCAGGCCGCGCGGGTGGCGAAGGCCAGGAGCCTGCCGCCGGAGGCCGTCCTGCGGCTGGTGGACGCCACCGCCCGCACGCCGGTGATGGGCTGGTTCGGCGAGCCCCGCGTGAACGTGCTGGCGCTCAACCTGGCACTCGACTCGGTGAAATGACATGGCCTACGCCGCTTACCAGCACGCCTCCCGACCCGTCGGCGTCTGCGCCACCGCCTTCGTGGTGGTCGATGTCGTCGCCGATGTTTCCGAAGCCGCCCATGTGCGGCACGCCGCCAGCGGCTGCGACGGCGCCGGCGTCGTCCGCTGCATACCGCTGCAGCACGACGGCCGGGTGCGCCTGCAGATCCGCTGCCCGGCCTGCGAGGTGGCGCACCTGATGCACAACGTGATGCAGGAAGCCGTCGCCGCGGAGTTCGGCCACACCAGCAGCTGGGCGCAGCACCTGGAGGCGTACCAGAAATCCCGCCACGGCTGAATATCGGGCGCGGCGGCCCCGATAATCTTTACGGTTTATATCCGCATATTTATCGAAAATTTGACGGGGCATTAACTAAGCTGCGAACTCCTCATTTCATTTCGCAGCCCATGTCGAATATGCTTTCCAAGAAAACCGCCGCCGCCCTGATCATCGCCGCCTGCCCCCTGTGGGCGTCGGCGCAACTCACCGCCAATGCGACGCTGACCAGCAACTATAAATTCCGCGGCCAGGACCAGGACATGCTCGGCCGGGACCGGCTGGCCAAGGACAGCGCCTTCAAACCCGCTGTCCAGGGCGGTTTCGATTATGCGTTCGGCGATTCCGGTTTCTATCTCGGCAACTGGAATTCCAGCGTCAACTGGCTGCCCGGCAACAGTATCGAGATGGATCTCTATGGCGGCTACAAAATATCCGCCGGCGGCCTCGATCTGGATTTCGGCGCACTCACCTACCAGTATCCCGGCAATACCAGCGGCAATACCACCGAGCTGTATGCCAGCGCCACGCATGCCGATGCGGTACTGGGCAACCTGACTGCCAAATATTCCCACACCGTGTCGCGCGATTATTTCAATTTCGCCGGTACCAAGGCCGGCTCCGGCCTCGACGGCCGCAACACCGGTTATCTCAACCTGGCCTACAGCCGCCCGCTGACGCCGCAGATCACCTTCAAGGGCGCCCTCGGCTACACCCGCCTGAGCGAGGACATCCGGTCGCTCGGTTATCGCAGCTTCGTCGATTTCAGCATCGGCGGCGTCTACGACCTGGGCGCGGGGCTGAGCCTGACGGCGGCGGTCCAGGGTGCCAACCGCAGCGCTTCCTACGCCACCCCGAGCGAGGCCGGCGGCGGCCAGACCTTCTCGCCCAACAAGAGCCGGCTGATCGTCGCCCTCACCAAGACCCTGTGACGCCGCATGGGCATCGTCCACTGCAACTGGTTCTGGTGGTCGCTGGCATCGGTGGCCTGGGTGGTGGTTGCCGAGCTGGCGGTCAAGCGTTTCCGCCTCGACCGGCCGCAGCGCCGGGAAGCCGCAGAATCCGGAACCCCGTCAGATAAACGCCGAACGGTATTCGGCCGAGACCGCCCATGAACGTCGAAAAAGCCACCGTCGCCTGCAGCGTCTATTGCAACGGCGTGAAAAGCCGCAGCGTGGAAATCGACGACATCAGCGCGGCATTGACCGAGGCGAACACCTTCGTCTGGCTGGGGCTGGTGGAGCCGGACCGGGACCTGATGGTGAAGATCCAGCAGGAATTCGATCTGCACGACCTGGCGGTGGAAGACGCCGAGAACGCCCACCAGCAGCCCAAGATCGAGGAATACGGCGACACGATCTTCGTGGTGCTGCGCACCGTCCGGCTGGTCGACGACCATATCCGCCACGGTGAAACCCATCTGTTCATCGGGCCGCGCTTCGTCATCACCGTGCGGCACGGCAATGCCGACGGCTACGGCGAGGTGCGCCGCCGCGCGGAGTCGTCGAAGAACAAACTGGCCTACGGGCCGGGCTTCGTGCTGTACCTGCTGATCGATTTCATCGTCGACCACTACCAGCCGTGCATCGACCACCTCTCCGGCCGCTTCGGCCGCATCGAGAAGCAGCTGTTCCACAGCTCGCCGCCGGTCTCGAACCTCGAGGATTTCTACCATCTGAAGAGCGAGCTGCTGAAGCTGCACGCCGCGGCGTTTCCCATCACCGAGATCTGCAACCAGCTGCTGCGTTTTCACAGCGAGATCATTCCCAAGGAGAGCCGGGTCTATTACCGGGACATCCTCGACCATGTGGCCCGCGTCACCCAGACCGCCGACCGGCTGCAGGAAATGATCAATTCGGCGATGCAGGTGGCGCTGGCCCAGGTCACCATCCGGCAGAACGA
>JAKONS010000578.1 GCA_022701845.1 Burkholderiaceae bacterium | reverse complement strand
GCCAGCGGCAGCGCGCCGAACATGGCGGCCACCGTGGTCATCAGGATCGGCCGCAGCCGCAGGTGCGCGGCCCGGTAGATGGCCTGCGCGGCGCGCGCGCCGTGCGCCTGCCGCACGATGGCGAAGTCGATCATCATGATGGCGTTCTTCTTGACGATGCCGATCAGCAGGATGATGCCGATCAGCGCGATCAGCGAGAACTCGGTTTTGAACAGCATCAGCGCCAGCAGCGCGCCCACCCCGGCCGAGGGCAGCGTCGACAGGATGGTGATCGGGTGCACCAGGTTCTCGTACAGGATGCCCAGCACCAGGTAGATGGTGACCAGCGCCGCGGCGATCAGCAGCGGCTGGTTGCCCAGCGCCGTCTGGAAGGCGCCCGCGGTGCCGCCGAAGGTGCCGCGGATCGACACCGGCACGCCCAGCTCGGCCAGGGCGTTGTTGATCGCGTCGGTGGCCACCGACAGCGAGCCGCCCTCCGGCAGGTTGAAGCTGATGGTGGTGGCCGGCGTGCCCCGGTCGTGGCTCACCGACAGCGCGGTGTTGGTGAGCTCCATCCGGGCGAAGGCGCTCAGCGGCACCTGCTGGCCGGCGTTGTTCACGAAGAAGAAATTGCGCAGCGTCTCCGGGCTCTGCAGATAGCGCGGGTCGGCCTCCATCACCACCCGGTACTGGTTGAGCGGGTTGTAGATCACGCCCACCTGCTTCTGGCTGAAGGCGTCGCTCAGCGTAGCGTCGACCGTGCGCACCGACAGCCCCAGCCGGGTGATGGCGTCGCGGTCGAGCACCAGCGAGGTCTGCAGGCCGTTGTCCTGCTGGTCGCTGCTGACGTCGGTGATCTCCGGCAGCGTCTGCAGCACCCGGCGGATGCGCGGCTCCCACAGGCGCAGCTCGTCGTTGCTGTCGGCCTGCATCGTGTATTCGTAGCCGGTGCCGCTGCCGCCGCGCGCGCCGATGCGCAGGTCCTGCTGCGAGCTCATGAAGAAGCGTGCGCCGGGCTCCTTCGCCAGGCGGGCGCGCAGCCGCTCGATCATCTGGTCGGCGGTCACGTCGCGCTCGGCCAGCGGCTTGAGCGACAGGAACATGTAGGCCGAATTGCGCGCGCCGCCGCCGGTGAAGCCCAGCACATGCTCGACCGCCGGATCGGTCTGCACCACTGCCAGGAAGCGCTTGAGCCGCTGCTCCATCGCCTGGAACGAGGTCGACTGGTCGGCCCGCACGAAGCCGTTGACCCGGCCGGTGTCCTGCTGCGGGAAGAAGCCTTTCTCGATGGTGTTGTAGAGGTACACGTTGAGCCCGATCACCCCCGCCAGCAGCAGCAGCGCCACCGGCTGGTGCCGCAGGGTCCACGACAGCGAGCGCCGGTAGCCGCGCGCGGTGCCGCGCTGCACCCGGCGGGTGAACGCCGCCCAGGCGGCGCCGACGCGGCCGGCGCGGCGCGGCGCGGCGGGCCGCGGCCGGAGCAGGGCCGCGCACATCATCGGCGTGGTGGTGAGCGACACCACCATCGACACCAGGATCGACGCCGACAGCACCACCGCGAACTCGCGGAACAGCCGCCCCACCACGCCGCCCATCAGCAGGATCGGGATGAACACCGCGATCAGCGACAGGCTGATCGACAGCACGGTGAAACCGATCTCGCGCGCGCCGTCGAGCGCGGCCTGCAGCGCGCTCTTGCCGCGCTCCAGGTGGCGGGTGATGTTCTCCAGCACCACGATCGCGTCGTCGACCACGAAGCCGGTGGCCACGGTGAGCGCCATCAGCGAGAGGTTGTCGAGCGTGTAGCCGCACAGGTACATCACCCCGAAGGTGCCCAGCAGCGACACCGGCACCGCCACGCTGGGGATGAGCGCCGCGCGGCCGTTGCGCAGGAACAGGAACACCACCAGGATCACCAGCCCCACCGCGATCATCAGCGCCCGCTCCACCTCCAGCAGCGAGGCCTTCAGCGTGGGCGTGCGGTCGCTCACCACCACCAGGTCGATGCCCTGCGGGATCGACGCCTGCAGCCGCGGCAGCATCGACTTCACCTGCGCCACCGTCTCGATCACGTTGGCGTTGGGCTGCTTGAACACCTGCAGCATGATGGCCGGGTTGCCGTCGACCGAGCCGTAGTTCTGCAGGTCCTGCACCGAATCGACCACCTCGGCCACGTCCTGCAGCCGCACCGCGTTGCCGTTGCGGTAGCGGATCACCAGCGGCGCGTATTCGGCCGCGTTGCGGGCCTGGTCGTTGGTGGCCACCTGCCAGTAGCGGTCGCCTTTTTCCACCGCGCCCAGCGGCCGGTTGGCGTTGGTCGCGGTGACCGCGTTGCGCACGTCTTCCAGCGCGATGCCGCTGGCGGCCAGCCGCACCGGATCGAGCTCGATCCGCACCGCCGGCAGCGCACCGCCGGCCAGCTGCACATTGCCCACGCCCTCCACCTGCGCGATGCTCTGCGACAGCACGGTCGAGGCGGCGTCGTACATCTGGCCGCGGGTCAGCGTCTTCGAGGTCAGCGACAGGATCAGGATCGGCGCGTCCGACGGATTCACCTTGCGGTAGGTCGGGTTGCCCGGCATGCCGGTCGGCAGCAGCGCCCGCGCCGCGTTGATCGCCGCCTGCACGTCGCGCGCGGCGCCGTCGATGTCGCGGTCGAGATCGAACTGCAGCGTCACGCGGGTGCTGCCGAGGGACGAGGTCGACGACATCTCCGTCACCCCGGCGATGGCGGCGAAGGACCGCTCCAGCGGGGTAGCCACGGTGGCGGCCATGGTGTCGGGGCTGGCGCCGGGCAGGCTCGCGGAGACGCTGATGGTCGGGTAGTCGACCTGCGGGAGGGGGGCCACCGGGAGGAGGAAGAAGCTCATCGCGCCGGCCAGGGCGATGCCGATGGTCAGGAGGGTGGTGGCGACCGGGCGGTGGATGAACAGGGCGGAGATGTTCATCTTGTGCGTGCCTGCCGGGCGGGGGTGGGGATGGGGGTGAGGGTGGGCTTTTGCGGAGGGCGCCGGCGGGCTTGCGCTGTGCTCCTGCGGAGGGCGGCTTCCACTGCGTGGGGCGGGAGCCGCTTATCGCGCGGCGGGCGAGTCACTTCTTTTGCTTCGCCAAAAGAAGTAACCAAGAAAAGGCGACCCGGGTGCACGAGGCCCTTCGGGCACCGCTGCGGTACTCGTGAAAACGGGGTCTGGCTAAACTCGCTTCGCTCAGACAACGCCAGCCCTGATCCGTTTTCACTCCGTTCCTCGCTCTCGCGCACACGGGGCAATCG
>JAKONS010000569.1 GCA_022701845.1 Burkholderiaceae bacterium | reverse complement strand
GCGGTGCCGGGCACGCGGGTGAACACCTCCTCGCCCTGGGAGGCCCAGCGCGACAGTGTCTGCAGCATGTCGTTGACGACCCGGTAGAGCCCGCCGTGCACCCTCTCGCCGTCGACGCCCGAGGCTTGCAGCTTGTGGCGCAGCGTCGCGTCGGGCCGGTTGAGGCGGGCCTGCACCCGCAGCATGCGCCGCTCGACCAGGTCGGCCGCCTTGCGCATCGCGTCGAAGCCGGCGGTCACCCGCTCGATCGTCGCGGTCGGCACCCCGCGCCGACCCAGTTCGCGCGCCACCGCCGCAGCCCGCTCGACCATCACCGCCTCGCGATTCGGCAATTGCGCGATCGGCCCCCAGTGCCACAGCGCGGTGTACTGCGCCACCAGGGCCTCGGCGAAGGGGCGCGGATCGGACGGATGCACCCGGTCGAGCGAGAGCGGCTCGGTGCGGGTGTCGCTCGACACGTTCGGCGCGCGCGGCACACGTACCCGTGCGGCGGCGCGGCTGTCGACCGCAGGTCGATCGGTTTCGGCGGCTTGCGTGTCGCGCTGGCTTCCGGCGGTGTGGTGCGGCCGGTCGCCTATGCGCAGGCCGAGCAGCTGCTGCAGATCGTGGCTGACCTCCAGGGCCGGGCCCTGCTGGTCGTCGGGCGGCAGCAGCGCGGCGGGCGGGGTGACGCGTGGCGAGACGCCGTTCAGCCATCCGAGCGGGTTGACGGGCAGTGGGAGGTGGAGCGCGCGGGTGAAAGGTTGCATGCGATGCCTGACGGAAACGGGAAAACCGGAAAACCGGAAGTGGGAAAACACGAAAACGGTGGCGAGCCGGCACGGCGGCCGGCAACTGCCCGACGGAGCGACTGCCGGGCTGCAGAACTGACGAACTGACGAACTGCCGAACGGCGAAACCGACCGCTACTGCGGCAGCGAGCGGGCGAAGGCCTCCTGGAAGATGCGGGTCCACATCGCCAGCTTGGCGGCCTCCACGGTGGCGTCGGTGTGGAATTCGGTGAGCTGCGGCGGTCGCCCGCCGGTGCGCACCGACACCCGGCCGGTGGCGTCGTCGCGCCGCACGACCACCTCGTGGCCGTTCAGCGTCGCCTTGCGCACCGTCGAGAAGAGCGTGGTGCCGGCGGGATAGACCGGCGCGTGCAGCGTGCGCAGATGGGTCGGTCCGTACAGGCTGGGCGGGGTGCGGTCGGGCACCTGCCGCATGCCGACCGCGCAGGGGAATGTCGAGGCCAGCGTGGCCATGTCGCGGAAATCGACCTGGCCCATGCTGAGCTGCGCCGCTTCGTCCGCGGTACCGGTGAACTGCCACAGCTGGGTGCGCCAGCGGGCCTTGAAATCGGCCAGCAGTGCCAGCGCGGCGCGGGTCTCGGCGGGCAGGGCCGACGCGGTGGTCGCATCGGCGGACGCGGCGGGGGCGACGACGATGGCCGGCGGGACCGCGGTGGCCGCGGTGGCAGCTGCTGCGGTTCCGCCGGGGGACATGGTCGCAGCCGGCGTCTTCGTCGCCACCTGCGCTCCCGCGGCGGAAGTCGCCACCGGTCCCGCGTGCGCCGCCGGGCCGCCGGCGGCCGCGGCTACCGCCATCTCGAGCAGGGCTTCGGAGCCGGGCAGCAGGGGGAACACCGCCTGGCCCCGCGCCGCCCAGCGCACCGCGTCGCATAGCAACCGGTTCACCGTGCGATGCAGCCCGAGCCGCACCGCGTCGCTGTCGACGCTCGCCGTATCGAGACGGCTGCGCAGGGCCGCGTCGGGCCGGTCGAGCCGCCGGTGGATGCGCGCCACCCGCCGTTCGAGCAGGCCCGATGCCTTGCGCATCGCGTCGATGCCGGTGCGCACCTGCTCGATCAGCGCGGCGGGTTCGCCGCGCCGGGCCAGCGCGTCGAGCATGGCGGTGGCGCGCCCGGCCATCATCGCGTCGCGGTCGGGTGAGCGGGCGATCGGCCCCCAGTGCCACAGGGCGGCGTACTGGCCGACCAGCGACTCCGCCCGGGAGACCTGGCCTGCCGCACCGTCCGGGTCGACCCCGTATGCCTGCCGCAGCGCGTCGACGGTGCTCTGCACTGCGCGCAGCGACCGGTGCGGCACCGCCACCGCGTCGGGGCCGGCATCGGCTTCAACTTCGGCGTACGCATGGTCGCCGGCCGCCGGTGCGTCGGTGGCCTCGGGACGGATCTGCAGCAGCGCCTGCAGGTCGTCGCCGAGGCGCATGTCGAGGCGCGGCGTGTCGCCGTCGGCCGGATCGCGGCGCAGCAGGCCGACGCCGGCGTCGGCGCTGGCGTCGGTCAGGGGCGACACGCCGGCGCGTCCGGGCACGCCCGCCGCCAGCCATCCGACGGTCGATCCGGCCGGCCGCGATGTCCGGGAAAACAGGGGCTGCATGCCGTCTCTGCCTTACTGCCGGAGACCGGATTCGGGCGCGTGCCGGCCGGCCCTGCGGGCGGCGGGCGCGGTGCCGCGCGGATTCGGCGGGAAAGGAAACTGGAGGTGGCGAGCGAAGGTTGGCATGGGCGGTACCTGGGGTTCGGAGGGGACGTCGCTGGACGGGAAGCGGCGACGGATCGCCACGGTGGGAAACGCTAGGCCGGCATCGAGCGCACGAAGGCCTCCTTGAAGATGAGCGTCCACATCGCCAGCTTGGCGGCCTCGACGGTGGCGTCGGTGTGGAATTCGGTGACCTGGTGGGGCTCGCCGCCGCCGCGCACCGACACCCGGCCGGTCGCCGCGTCGCGCTGGACGACGACTTCGCGGCCATTGAGCGTCGCCTTGCTCACCGTCGAGAAATGCTGCGGGCCGCGCGGATACACCGGCGTGTTGAGCTTGCGCACGACGGTCGAGCCGTAGAGGCCGAGCGGTGCCCGGTGCAGCACCTGTTCCATGCGCACCGCACAGGGAAAGGTGGAGGCCAGGGTGCGCATGTCGCGGAAATCGACATGGCCCATGCTGAGCTGCGCCGCATCTTCCGCGGTGCCGGTGAACTGCCACAGCTGGGAGCGCCAGCGGGCCGCGAAGTCC
>JAKONS010000553.1 GCA_022701845.1 Burkholderiaceae bacterium | reverse complement strand
TCCAGCTCGATCTGGTCGCCGTAGTGTTTGAAGAAGCGGTGGTCGAGCTTCAGGCCGTTGGATTCGCGCGGCATCAGCGAGCGGCCGGCGCGCACCGACCAGTCGTCGTCGTGCCGGTATTCGGCCGCCAGGCCCCAGGAGTAGCCGCGCGAGTCGGCTGCGAAGTCGTAGGCGCCGTGGGTGAGGAAGGACCAGTTCAGGAACTGGGTGCGGCCGTCATGGGCATGGCTGCTGTTGTCGAAGAGGTCGGACACCGCGAAGTTGCCGGCGGTGACGACGATGCGGCGTTTGTCGTAGCGGCTGGCCAGCTGGTTGGGGCCGCCCTCGACGAAATCGCTGCCGCCGCCCAGGCCCCAGGTCTGCCGCACGAAGAGCCGCGCCCGGTAGACGATCGGTGTGGTGCCGGCGGTTTTCTGCAGCTCGCTGTTGGTGAGGCCGCCCAGGCCCACCAGCCGCGACATCGGCAGGCCCTGCACCAGCTCGGGGTTGAAATACAGCTCGGTGTCCGGCGCCAGGCGCGCACCCAGGAAGGCGGTGGAGGTAAAGGAGTAGCTGCGCTCGCGGTTCGGCGACAGGCTGTTAGGGCCGCTGTAGGCGGCGGAAAAACCGGGTTTCTGCTGGCGGATGAAGGTGGCTTGGCCGTGCACCGAGAAGTTCTCGATCTGCTCCGCGTCGGCCTGGTCGGTTGCCGGATCTTTCGCGGTCTGGGCGAGGGCTGCGACGCTGGCGGAGGCGCCGAGCAGCAGGGCTGCGGCGCGGAGGGCGAGGGGGTGGTGGGGCTTCATGGCCGGCGCAGTATAGGTGGGGGTCGTGGCCGCCCGATGACCCTCGCCGTGCCAGGCTCGCCGCGTTTTTCGCGGGAGCCGGGCACGGCCCGTGCATTGCACCGTTCGTGCGTGGTTCGGCTGTCGAATGAACCGAATGACGGGTTGCCCCCGGGGGTGCCATGCGGGCATCTGCGGCACACTGTTTGCTCTCATCGAAGGAGAAAATTTATGGAAAGCGTCGGCGAATTCGTGTCCGAGGTCTACCGTGATGGAAAGACTTTCTACTTCGAGGCCCGCTATTCGACCCTGCGCTGGTCCGCCCGGATCTGGGACGAAGACGGCCGGCCGCACGGCTGGATCGCCTGCCGGTCCACCGGCCCGCGCCTGCAGGGCGATGCGCTGGAGGATGCGGTGTGCGACTGGGTGCACCGTGCGGTGGTGCACGAGGTCGGCTTTCACGCCCACGGCGGCAGCGGGCTGGAGCCGGTGCATGACCTGCAGGGAGTCGATGTCGATATCGGGTTCCTGAGCGACGAGTGCATGCCGCCGGAAGCCGCGAACGCGCCGTCGTACGGACCGCGTCCGGCCGCGGCACCGCTGCAGGCGGCCGACCGGACGGCGTTCAAGGAGATCCAGGCCCGCAACCGGGCGTTGCGCGCCCAGAGCGAGCAGGTGCTGGCGCGCTTCCTGGCGGTGGCCAGCGGCGCCACCCGGAAGCGGCGGGAAACGCCCGAGCTGCAGCCGCACGCGGTGGGCACCTGAGCAGGCGCCGACCGGTCCTGCCGCTCGCCCCGGCGGGCACCGGTTTCGGCTGCCGCCTTATTTCTGGATGTCGCCCAGGCAGAGGAACTTGAGTTCCAGGTAGTCGTCGATGCCGTGGTGCGATCCCTCGCGGCCCAGGCCCGACTGCTTCACCCCGCCGAAGGGCACATGCTCGGTGGCGATGACACCGGCGTTGATGCCCACCATGCCGTATTCCAGCGCCTCGGCCACCCGAAAGATGCGGCCGACGTCGCGGCTGTAGAAGTAGCTGGCCAGGCCGAACTCGGTGTTGTTGGCCGCGTCGATGGCTTCCTGGTCGTCGCGGAAACGGAACACCGGCGCGAACGGCCCAAAGGTTTCCTCGCGGGCGCACAGCATGTCGGGCGTGGCGTCTGCCACCACCGTCGGCTGGAAGAACTGGCCTTCCATCTTCTGGCCGCCCGCCACCACCCGGCCGCCCTTGGCCAGCGCGTCTTCCAGATGCCGCTGCACCTTCTCCACGGCGGCCGGCTCGATCAGCGGGCCCTGCACCACGCCGTCGTCGAAACCGTTGCCGACCTTCAGCGCGGTCACCTTGGCCGAGAACTTCTCGACGAACTGGTCGTAGACGCCGTCCTGGACATAGATGCGGTTGGCGCAGACGCAGGTCTGGCCGGCGTTGCGGTACTTGCTGGCCATCGCGCCTTCCACCGCCGAGTCGATGTCGGCGTCGTCGAACACGATGAAGGGGGCGTTGCCGCCGAGCTCGAGGCTCATCTTCTTGACGGTGGGCGCGCTCTGCGCCATCAGGATGCGGCCGACCTCGGTGCTGCCGGTGAAGCTGATGTGGCGCACCACATCGCTGGCGCACAGCACCTTGCCGATGGCGATCGAGTTGTCGCTGTCGGCGGTCAGCAGGTTCATCACACCGGCCGGCACGCCCGCGCGTACCGCCAGTTCGGCCGCGGCCAGCGCGGTCAGCGGAGTGAGCTCGGCCGGCTTGATGATCACCGGGCAGCCTGCGGCCAGCGCCGGCGCCACCTTGCGGGTGATCATGGCCAGCGGGAAGTTCCACGGCGTGATGGCGGCGCACACGCCCACCGGCTGCTTCATCACCATCAGCCGGCGGTTGTTGTCGAACTGCGGCAGCGTCTCGCCGTTGACCCGTTTGGCTTCCTCGGCGAACCATTCCACGAAGCTGGCAGCGTAGGTCACTTCGCCCTTGGCTTCGGCGAAGGGCTTGCCCTGCTCGGCGGTCATGATGCGGCCGAGGTCTTCCTGGTTCTCGATCAGCAGGTCGAACCACTTCATCATGATCGCGTGGCGCTGCTTGCCGGTCTGGGCGCGCCAGGCGGGCCATGCGGCGTTGGCCGCGGCGATGGCGGCTTCGGCATCCGCCGGGCCCAGGTTCGGCACGTCGGCCAGCTTGGCGCCGGTGGCCGGGTCGTTCACGTCGAAGCGGGCGTTGCCGGCGATCCAGGCGCCGTCGACCAGGGCATCGGTCTTCAGCAGGCTGGGGTCGTTGAGCAGGGCGAGGGGGGAGGTTTTCATGTCCATGCGAAGCGGTCCTGATGGAGGGGGAAAGGGTGTGCGGGGTGCAGTGCGAGCCCGGTCGGGCAGGGGCGCGTTGCAGCTGATGTCGGGGCGCCGACGGGCACCGCGCGAACGGCCGGCGGAGCGGCGACAGGGCGCGCGCCATTATTCACCCGCAGCGCCAAAATGGGCATCCGTCCGGCCCCGTGGCGTCCGGGGAAACCCGGGTGGACGCTGTCGGTGGCGCACGCTGGAATGCGGCAGCACCACAAGTGAGTGAAGACCCACATGAAGACACGCGCTGCCGTCCTGGCCCGCATCGGCGTCGCTGCGCCCTATGCCCGCAGCCTGCCGCTGCACATCGCCGACGTCGACCTGGCGCCGCCCGGCCCCGGCGAGGTGCTGCTGCGCATCCTGGCCGCCGGCCTGTGCCGGGCCGACCTGGCGGCGCTGGTGGGCGACCGGCCACGGCCGGTGCCGATGGTGCTGGGCCACGAGGCCTGCGGCGAGGTGCTGGAGTGCGGCGACGGC
>JAKONS010000534.1 GCA_022701845.1 Burkholderiaceae bacterium | reverse complement strand
CACGCCGCGAGCTTCGGCCAGAAAACCTATAACGGGGTGGCCATCCTCAGCCTGCGCCCCTTGACGGACGTGCGCCGCAATATCGGCGGCTTCGACGACGATCAATCGCGGGTGATATCGGCAACCGTCGATTCATCTACAGGGCCGCTGCGGATCGTCAACGGCTACTTCGTCAACGGTCAGGAACTCGGCAGCGACAAGTTCGCCTACAAGATGAGGTGGCTGGATGCGCTGCGGGGCCAGGTGAAGACAGAACTGGCCGCACACGAGCGGTTGGTGCTGCTGGGCGACTTCAACATCACGGTCGACGATCGCGATACCTTCGACCCGGTCGGCTTGCGCGAAACGATTCACCATTCGACCCAGGAGCGAGATCATTTTCGCGGTCTGCTGGAGTTGGGCCTGACAGACGCATTTCGCATGTTCGAGCAACCGGAAAAAAGCTTTTCCTGGTGGGACTACCGCATGCTCGGTTATCAAAAGAATCGCGGCCTGCGCATCGATCACATTCTCGTCAGCGATGCGCTGAAGCCCGCGGTCAGGAGTTGCGTGATCGACAGGGCGCCGCGCAAAAACAAACAACCCAGTGATCACGCTCCGGTCATCGTCGAAATCGCCTGATACCCGGAATCGGCCACCACCGGTGAACGAAGAAACGACGACGCAGCGTTGCCTTATTCCAGGCCTAGCTCCTGAATCTTGCGGGTAATGGTGTTGCGGCCGATACCCAGACGCTGAGCCGCTTCGATACGTCGGCCGCGGGTGCTCGCCAGCGCGGTCAGGATGAGACGTGATTCGAATCGCCGCGACAGTTGATCCCAGACGTCGTTCCGACCATCGGCCAGCAGGGTGAGCGCCTCCAGCTCCAGACCTTGCTCCCAGGCATCGGTGCCGACGGCAGCGACAGCGATCTCGGTGCCCGTAGGTGCGGACGACGCGTCGATTCCTGACGACGACGCCAACGCAGGCTGCGCAGGCGATACCGCCGCCGGAGCTGACGTTGGAGGCACCCCTGCCACGACAGCCAGCGCTGGCGCTGGCTCTGCGGCAGACACCTCGGGCGGCAGATCCTTCGGCTCGATGACCTGCGCCGGCGCCATGACCGTCAGCCAATGGCAGATGTTCTCCAATTGCCGAACGTTGCCGGGAAATCCAAAAGTGGCCAGCCGTGTGAGGGCACCATCGGAAATGCGCTTGGGCTCGACGCCCAGCTGTTTGGCGCTTTGCTGAAGGAAGTGACGCGCCAGCATCGGAATATCTTCCAGGCGCTCACGTAATGCAGGCAGGCGCAGGCGAATGACATTCAAGCGGTGGAATAAATCCTCGCGAAAAATGCCGTCGCGCACCCGCACCTCGAGATCCTGATGCGTCGCCGCTATCACGCGAACATTTGCTTTGACGGCGTTGTGGCCGCCGACACGATAGAAGTGTCCGTCGGACAACACCCGCAATAGCCGGGTCTGCAGATCGAACGGCATATCGCCGATTTCGTCGAGAAACAGCGTGCCACCCTCGGCCTGCTCGAACCGGCCGCGCCGCATGGTCTGCGCGCCGGTGAAGGCGCCACGTTCGTGGCCGAACAGCTCGCTCTCCAGCAGATCTTTCGGAATCGCCGCGGTATTGATCGCGATGAACGGTCCGTTGGCACGCGGCGAATGCTTGTGCAGCGCACGAGCCACCAGTTCTTTGCCGGAACCGGATTCGCCGGTAATCATCACGGTGACATTGCTTTGCGACAGACGCCCGATGGCCCGAAACACGTCCTGCATGGCGGGTGCCTGGCCGAGCATTTCCGGTGCGGCCGCCATGCGTTCTTCCGCGATCTCCTCGCGCAGGCTTTCCTCGACCGCACGGCGGATCAGTTCGACCGCCTTGGGCAGGTCGAACGGTTTGGGCAGGTATTCGAAGGCACCGCCCTGGAACGCCGACACCGCGCTGTCGAGGTCGGAAAACGCGGTCATGATGATGACCGGCAGGCCGGGATGCCGTGCCTTCACTTTCTCCAGCAGGTCGAGTCCGGAGCCGCCGGGCATGCGGATGTCGCTGACCAGAATCTGCGGACCCTGGTTGTCGGGGTCGTCTTCACCGGCTTCCTCGAGCGCGGCCAGCACTTCACGCGGATTGGTGAAGCTGCGGGTGGGGAGGTCTTCCCGCAGCAAGGCTTTTTCCAGCACGAAGCGGATGGATTGGTCGTCGTCTACTATCCAGATCGGCTTCATGTATTGCTTGTTGCCTTGGTCGGCTGTCGTTGTCAGGGAAGATTCACGGCAAGGGAATGAGCAGTTTGAAATCTGTCTTCCCCGGGACGCTTTCGCATTCGATCAGGCCGTGGTGCTGTTGCACGAAGGTCTGCGCCAGGGTGAGTCCCAGGCCGGAGCCTCCCTCCCGACCCGACACCAGCGGGTAGAAGATACGGTCCTTGATCGAGGGCGGCACGCCGGGCCCGTTGTCGATGACATGCAATTCCAGTGCCAATCGGTAGCGTTGCTTGCCGAAAGTGACCTGCCGCGCAATACGGGTCTTGAGCACGATGCGGCCTTCGCCGTCGGCGATCCGGTCACCCAATGCCTGGGCGGCGTTGTGGGTGATGTTGAGCACCGCCTGGATGAGTTGCTCCCGGTCGCCCCTGAATTCCGGAATCGAGGTGTCGTAGTCGCGGACCACCCGCAGGCCACGGGGAAACTCGGCCACGATCAGCGAGCGCACCCGCTCGCATACCTCGTGGATATTGACATCCCCCACCAGATGCGGCCGGCGGTGCGGGGCCAGCAGCCGGTCGACCAGTGCCTGCAGCCGGTCGGCCTCGTGGATGATGACCTGGGTGTATTCGATCAGGTCGCGGGACTCGATCTCCATCTGCAGCAACTGCGCCGCACCACGGATGCCGCCGAGCGGGTTCTTGATCTCGTGCGCCAGATTGCGGATGAGTTCCTTGTTGGCCTGCGTCTGGTCGATCAGGCGCTCTTCGCGATCCTGCTTGGCCTGCTGCTCCAGGGGCAGCAGTTCGATGACGATCTCGTCCTTCCGGTCGGTGGGCGCGACGATCACGTGCACCGGAAAGGTTTCGTGGTTGGACCGGCGAATCGTGTCTTCGTAGCGCAGAGCGGCAAATTCGTTGCCCACCGCACCCGACAGCGCATTGCGCAGCAGCTCGGGTTCGGTGAAAAAATCGGCAATCGAGTTGCCTTCGATCGTGCGACGCGACGTGCCGAGAGCATCCTCCAGCGCGGCATTCGCGAAGATGACCGCGCCGTTGGCCCGTACCACCGCCACCAGCGTCGCCAGCAGGTCGAAGGATTGGTAAGGGGCCGCCGCCTGGACCGCTGCGCGTTTCGCCGCGCCCGGCAGCACGCTGGATATGCGCAAGCTCATCGGGGTTGCAGCCGGGAGAGTTCGCGGCGTATGCCGTCCATGTCGCTCTCGTTGCGCGCGATCGCGGCCTTGAGCTCGGCCACGCGGTCGAGATACTTCTGGTAGTTGCGGGTTTCCGGCCCCAGTCGTTCGGGCTCGCCGTTGTTGTATTCCTTCTGCAACTCGTTTTGCCGCGCCTGGGCGCGACGCAACTCGTTTTCGAGGATGGCCCGCGCATCCGCGTCCCGGGCGCGCTGCGAATCGGTATCGACACGGGCCGCCGCCGCTGCCGGCGGGGCGGTGACCACCCCACCGCCTGCCGAGGCGCCGCCACCGCCACCGCCACTGTTACCACCACCACCACCACCGCCACGGGTGCCCTGCACGATGGTGACGTTGCCGCCTTCCATCAGCTTGGAGTCGCGTTGCTTGGCGACGGTCGCGTTGTTGGTGTATTCGTTTCCGCACCGGTAGATGCGGCTGTCTTGCGCCGACGCGTTCATGCAGAACGCCGCCATGACGGCAGCGGCGCACAGGGCGGGTAGAGAGAACCGGAAAGCCTGGGTCATCGATCAATTGCTCCACGCTGGAAGCGGGCAGTATCGCGCCAAAAAAGCAAAGGGCGGCCGAAGCCGCCCTGGGGAGATCGCCGAAGCG
>JAKONS010000503.1 GCA_022701845.1 Burkholderiaceae bacterium | reverse complement strand
ACCGACTTGACCGGCTGCTCGGCAACGTACCGACCGGTCAGGTCGCCGTAGCGGTTGAATTGTTCCTGGGCGCGCGACTTCGCGTCGGTAGCGTATTCGACGCCGCGGCTGGCCAACTGCTGCACCTTGGCGGTGATCTGATCCACCAGGGGATCGACGCTTCCGCGAAGGTCACGTACCTTTTCGCCAGCCTTGTCGAGTGCCTCGTTGGCGTAGTTGCGGGTGGTATCCACAGCGCCCTGGGCGCTCTTCAGCGCTTCGTCCGAAGTATCGCGAACGGTGTTGGCGGCTTTGTTGGTATTGATGGTCATGGTGAGCTCCTGCGACGAAAGTGGGTGGAAGGGTGATGGACGGACGAAAAAGCGCGGTGGGCCCTGTGGCCTAGCCCCGGCGCATCAGGCTGACAGCGAAGCTGACGATGGCCATGATCACGAAGACGAAAAAGAGGATCTTGGCAATGCCGACAGCACCCGCTGCGATGCCACCGAAGCCGAATACGGCTGCGATCAAGGCGATCACCAGAAATACGATGGCGTAGTGCAGCATGGCCTTCTCCTCGAATTTGCTTTTGTTGTGCGGCGAGCAACTGGTGCAAGACCTCTACCGCATGACACTGAGGTTACAAAAAAGCGTCGTTCCGGCTGATCGGCAGCAGGCGCGCTGGATTGTCATCCCCGAAGGCCGCACCCTGTAGGAGCTAGCCGACGGTAGCCTGCGCGCGATGGAAGGGCTCAGTCCTGCAATGGCAGGGGAGGGGGCAGCGTCGCCGCGACGGTGGTGCCGCCATTCGGCTTGGACGTAATGGTCAGGGTACCGCCCGCCGCCTCCACCCGATGTCGCATCCCATGCAGGCCGTGCGTGGTGGGATCGAGCCGTGCCGGGTCGAAGCCCACTCCGTCGTCCTGCACCTGCACACCGACGTGGTCCCGGTGATCCTGCAAGGTGACCACGACGGCGCTGGCCTGCGCGTACTTGCTGATATTGGTCAGGGCTTCCTGAACCAGGCGATACACGGTGAGCTGGGCCGAATCGCCGAGTGTCACGGTATCCAGATGGCTGGTGATCGCCAGCCCGGTTCGCTCCGCTGTTTCGCGGGTGAGGATCTCCAGGGCCGCCACCAGACCGAGGTTGGACAGCGACGACGGGCGCAGGTCTTCGATGATGTTGCGTTTGAGTGCGATGCCGCTGTTGAGCGTCTCGGTGAGATGCTGCAAACGCGCCTGGAGTTCGGTCGCATCGGCGCCGATCTTCGACTTGATGCGGGCCACGTCCAGCTTGGCCGCGGTCAGGAGGGAGCCGAGTTCGTCGTGCAGCTCGCGCGCCAGGTAGGCGCGTTCCTCTTCGCGCACCTGCTGCAGGTGGGTCGCCAGTTCCGCCAGCGATGCGGTGCGTTCGCGCACTTGGTCGCCCAGCCGGTCGCGCTCCATCTCGAGCGCTTCCTGCTGGCGGCGCCCGGCTGCTTCGAGACGCCGTGTCTGACGCAAGTACATGTAGAAGGCGAGCAGGCCGATCAGCGCCACCGTCGCGATGCCGGCGCGGGAGAGTTGCAGCGCATGGATCACCTGCATCTGGCCGCGGTCGACCGCACGTGACCGCACGTCGACCAGGTGGGTGGTCTGCGCCCGGATCGAGTCCATGTGCTCGCGGCCGACATCGGTCAGCAGGATGAAGCGCCACGCCTCTTCGTTGCCTTGTTTGCGCAGGCGCACGCTGAGATCCATTTCGGCCAGCTTGCGCGAGATGTTGCGGGACAACTCGGTCAGCTCGGTCAGTTCCTCCGGCGTGGTGAGGTAGGAGTTGCGCAGCGTGTCGATCGTCCGGTTGAGGCCGGCGGTCGCTGCCTGGTAGGGCTGCAGGTAACGCTCGTCGCCGGTGAGCAGAAAGCCGCGCTGGCCGGTCTCCGCGTCGAGCATCTGCTGGAGCAATCGACCCAGCTCGACGCGCGTCTGCTGGGCCTGTTCTATCTCCTGCAAAGCCTCGGTGGAACGTCGATAACCGGTTTCGTTGATTCCGATAAGGATCACTGCCGCAAGGAGCGCGGCCGGCAGGCTGATGACCGACTTCGGAAGAGAAAACCTTCGCATCGAAAACTAGGGAAACTGCAGGATATTTCGTGAATAATCGACGTGAACGCTGAAACGAGGCCGGAGCCCAGTGTGCTTCAGGCATTGTGCCCGCATCGTGTGGCGGCACCCTAGGAAGACTCTAAATGATCAAAATCGGAATTGTGGACGACCACGCCATCGTGCGTTCAGGTCTCAAGCAGTTTTTCTCGGACCACGTAGATTTGCGCGTGGTCGGCGAAGCATCCAACGGCCGCGAAGCCATCGACCTTATTCGCAATACTGAAATCGACGTGCTGGTGATGGACCTTTCCATGCCCGGCCAGACCGGTCTCGACGCGCTCGGCATGATCCGCGCCAAGGCCCCGGACGTCGGCATCCTGATCCTCAGCGGCTACCCGGAAGAGCACTACGCGATGAACCTCATCCGTCAGGGCGCCAGCGGCTACCTGAACAAGGAATGCGATCCGATGGAAATCGTCAACGCCGTGCGCACCATCTCGCTCGGCCGCCGCTACATCACCCCGGCCGTGGCCGACCTGTTGGCCCAGCAGCTCAACCGCAAGGACGACGCGCCTGCACACGAGCTGCTGTCCGAGCGCGAGTTCCAGGTGTTCCTGAAGTTGGCCAAGGGCGAGACCGCCGGCGACATCGCCAAGTCGCTCTCGCTCAGCGTGAAGACGGTCAGCACCTACCGCACCCGGCTGATGGAGAAGATGAACCTTGCCTCCAACAGCGACCTCACCTACTACGCACTGAAGAACAAGCTGATCGACTGATCCGCGGCTTCGCTACGAAAAAAGCCCTGTCTGCATCGTGCGGACAGGGCTTTTTCAATGGTCGAGCCATGCCCTGCGCTCAGGCGGCGGGAGACTGTCCTTCCGCGGCCGCACGCGCACTGTGCTGAATGCAGTAGTCCACCAAGGCATCGATCTCGTTGGATTTGTCGAACACCGCATCGACACCCAACTGTGCGCAACGGGTGCGGATGTCGGGTGTGGCGTAGTTGCTGAGCACCGCGACCTTCTGGTGCGGCAGACGCTGCTTGCACGCAGCCAGGATGCCCAACCCGCTGCCCTGTCTGAGAAACAGGTCGACGATGGCCAAATCCCACAGTTGCGGATGGGTTTCCAACCACTGCCTGCCCTCGTTTTCGGTCTCCGCAATGCCGACGGTCTGGATGCGTGCCAGTTCCTCGAGCGTCCCGATCAGGTTCTCGCGGATCGTGACGTTGTCTTCGACGATGTACGTTCTCAGTCCCAAGGTGCTTGTCCGTCGGCGACTGGCCAAGCGCCGGCGGACCGGTCGGCGGGGCAAGGTCGCGATGTTGTTCGCTTCATTGTGAGTTGATCGTTCATTGTGCCAGCGCACCGGGGCGGCATTGTGCGAAGGCCCTTACATATGGCACCAACAGCACCCATGCGGAAAGTGTAGGCGAGGGCCGACGGGTGGTTGACCGATGAACCGACCGCCGAACGCGAAGATGGCATGCAATATCGCGCGCTCTTGAGTTCTACCGGGAAGATGCCGACACATGCCGATTACGCCCTTCCTCCGCCTTGCCCGAACAGCCGAACACCGGCGCCAGCACACGCGAGGATCCGTTTCAGATTTCATGCGGGTGTCGGTCGTGGCGGCGGCATCGGTCATGACCATGGGCCCTGGGTCCGTCGCGGAAGCCGCTCCCGCCATGGCGGCGTTGCCGGTGGTCGAGCATGTCGACTGGCAGCGCTACGGAGGCCGCTGGTACGAACTGGCCCGGTTGCCGAATTCTTTTCAGCGCAAGTGTGTCGCCGATGTCACCGCCGACTACGACGCCTTGCCCGACGGGTCGCTACGCGTGGTGAATCGCTGCCGGCGCGATGCCGACGAACTGGATGTCGCCAACGGTGAGGCCCGACGCGTCCAGGGCGACATCGGCAAGCTGAAAGTACGCTTCGCACCACGCTGGCTGGCATGGCTGCCGGTGGTGTGGGGCGATTACTGGGTGATCGGACTCGACGACGACTACCGCACCGCGCTGGTCGGCACACCGGACCGCGAATACCTCTGGCTGCTGTCGCGCGCGCCGCAACGCCCGACCGCCGACATCGACGCCTGGCTGCAACGTGCCGAAGCCCTGGGTTTCGATACCGACCGCGTCATGCGCACCCACCAGGGCGCCCCCAACCCTTCCCTCGGCAGCGCTGCCGAGGAACCTGCCGCCCCATCTGCCGGAGCCCGCCCATGAATCCCACCTCGACCCCCGCAACGGCTGCTTCTCCGCCGGTTTCGCCTGCGCCGCGCCGCCGCTGGCTGCGCCGCGTGCTCATCGCCATCGCCGTGTTCGTCGTGGCGCTCGTGCTGCTGGCGATCTTCTTTCCCTGGGACATGCTGCGTGGCCCGATCAACCGCTATGTGAGCGAGAAGACCGGGCGCCATTTCGCCATCACCCGCCATCTCGACGTGAAGCTGGGACGCACCACCACCGTCATCGCGGACGGCATCGAGTTCGCCAATCCCGAATGGGCGAAGGATCCCTATCTGGTGAAGGCCGAGAAAGCCGAGATCGGCATCCGGCTGATGCCCCTGCTGAGCCGCAAGATCGTGCTGCCCTCCATCGTGCTGCAGCAGCCGGAAATCGGCCTGCAGATGGAGCCCGACGGTCGACGCACCTGGGCTTTCGGCAAGGACACCTCCGACACCGGCACCACGCCCGACATCGGCCATCTCCTGGTCGACCGGGGTGCACTGCACTTCCTGGCGCGCGACAAGGGTGCCGACATCCGTGTCGCATTCGGCATCGACCAGAATCTCGACAAAGACGTCGCCGGCGCACTGCCGTTCACGTTCGATGCGAAAGGCACCTGGCAGTCGCAGCCGTTCGCCGCCAACGGCCGCACCGGCAGCCTGCTGCAGCTGTCGCCGGGCGCGCAGACCGCGCCGTTTCCGGTCGAGGTGCGCGCATCGGCCGGGCAGACCCGGCTGAATGCCAAGGGAAGCATCGGCAACCTCAGCACACTGGAAGGCATCGATGCCGACGCGCAGATGCAGGGCCAGAACTTGGCCGACCTGTACCGCCTGATCGGCGTGGTGTTGCCCGATACGCCGCCTTATGCGGTCAAGGGCCGGGTGCGCAAGCAGGGCGATGCCTGGGACATCGCCGGGCTGGACGGCAAGCTGGGCAGTTCCGACATCGGCGGCCATCTTCGTTACGAAGCGGGCGCCAAGAAGGGCACGCTGTCGGGCGAGGTGCAGTCGAAACTGCTCGATTTCAACGATCTCGCCCCGGTGATCGGCATGGCGCCGACGCCCACCAAGGGCAGCCGCGAGACCAGCGCCGGCACCGTGCCGGCGGTATCCGCCGCCGCCGCCAAGAAGGGCAAGCGCAGCGGTGGCAAAGTGTTGCCGACCACGAAGCTCGATCTGGAGAAGCTCAACGCGATGAACGCCGATGTGCGTTATTCGGCAGTGAAGATCCAGAACATGCTGGAGCTTCCGCTCGACAGCGGCAAGGTGCATGTGAAGCTGACCGACGGGTTGATGGTGCTCGACCCGCTTGACCTGGGCGTTGCCGGTGGGCACATCGTGGGCAATATCCGGGTCGACAGCAGCAAGAACCCGCCGGACGTCAGCACCAAGCTCGAAGCCAAGGCCCTGCAGCTGAACCGGCTGGTGCCGGCCATCGAGCGCAGCAAGAGCAATTTCGGCAACGTGAGCCTGCGGGTCGATCTGAAGGCGCGTGGCGATTCGGTGGCTAGCCTGCTGGCGCACGCCAACGGCGAAACCGGTTTATTGATCGGAAGCGGGCAGTTCAGCAACATCCTGCTCGAATTCGTGGGCCTCGACGGCGGTGAAGTCATCAAGTTCTTCCTGCGCGGCGACCGCGAAGTGCGCATGCGTTGCGGTGCCGCCGCCTTCGATGTGAAGGACGGTCTGATGACCAGCAAGGGCATCGTCTTCGATACCAGCGATACCTCGGTGCTGGGCGACGGCCGCATCAACCTGGCCGACGAAAGCCTGTATGTCACCTTGCGTCCCAAGCCGAAGGACAAGAGCATCCTGAGCCTGCGCTCGCCGCTCATCATCCAGGGCACCCTGGGCGATCCGTCGGTGTTCCCGGACAAGGGCG
This sequence comes from Burkholderiaceae bacterium, assembly GCA_022701845.1. The sequence continues at coordinate 178 of JAKONS010000503.1, read as the reverse complement.
CCCTGGCAGGTCGTGCCGCCGCAGCGATAGCGCTGGGCCTGATCAACCCGTTCCTGGCGCTCGCAGCGACGATCGAGACCGGTCCCGGCGAGGATGCGGATTGCCAGCGCCTGCTGGTGCAGACCGACGCCCCGAAACCGGTGAATCGCTAACCCGTGGAGCTGGCGGCGCTGGTGGC
>JAKONS010000475.1 GCA_022701845.1 Burkholderiaceae bacterium | reverse complement strand
CTGGCCGAGCAGGGCGTGCCGGGCGTCACCGCCGCGGTGTACACCGCGCTGTTCGCCCCTGCGGCGCTGCCGAAGGCGGTCGAGGCGAAGCTGGTCGCCGCCTTCGAACAGGCCCGCGCCGACCCGGGACTGCAGGAGCGCTTTCGCGGACTGGGCGCCGACATGGTCACCGCCGGCCAGGCGGGTTTCCTGGAGTACGCGACGAAGGAGGCACAGCTGTGGCGCGACCTGGCGCGGAGTGGCGGAATCTCGCTGCAGGAGTGAGCGGCACACCCGCCGCGCGGCGCTGAATAATCGCCGGCCGCCCACCACCGGCCGAAGCGCCATCCCGTGATCAACCTCAAGCACATCGAAGTCTTTCACGCCATCATGCGGACCGGTTCGGTCACCGCGGCGGCGCGCATGCTCAACGTCACCCAGCCGGCGATCAGCACGGTGCTCAAGCACCTGGAGGCGCGGCTGCGGATGAAGCTGTTCGACCGCACCGGCGGCCGGCTGCAGCCGACGCCCGAGGCGCATGCGCTGATGCCCGACGTGGCGGGCATCTTCGGCCGCATCGAGGCGATCGAGCGGCTCACCCAGGACCTGGCGGGCGGGCGGCTCGGCAGCCTGTCGATCGCGGCCAGCTCGCCGGTGGCCAACGGGCGGCTGTCGCGCTTGGTGGCGCGGTTCATCGAGGAGAAGCCGGGTGCGCGCATCGCGCTGCAGGCCCTGGCGTCGCCGCTGGTGCTCGACCGGGTGGCCGCGCGCGAGGCCGAGCTCGGTGTCTGCTACGGCCCGGTGGTGCATGCCGAGGTGGTGAGCGAGGTGCTGGGCACCAACAGCATCGGCTGCGTCATGCGCGACGACCATCCGCTGGCCGCGCGCGACGAGATCCATATCGAGGCGCTGGCCGAGCACCCCCTCATCACCTACCTGCCGCAGGCGCTGCTGCGGCCCTACGTGGACCGGGCCCTGTCCGAGGCCGGGGTGGTTCCCACCATCGCGGTGCAGGTGGGGCTGTCGATCACCGGCATGTCGCTGGCCTACCAGGGCGCCGGCATCGCGCTGGTCGAACTGGAGCTGCTGGAAGCCCTGCCGCTGCCCGGCCTGGTGGCCCGGCCGCTGCTGCCGCGCATCGAGCTGGAAACATTGCTGCTGCTGCACAAGAGCGCGCCGCGCTCGCGCCTGCTGGGCGAATTCGTCGGGCGGCTGCGCGCGACCTTCGCGGCCGGCTGATCCCGTCGCCCGGCATCCCGAGGGGCGGGGCAGGGCGGGCAGGGCAGGTCATCACCTGGGCTTATGGGATGCCCCGATTTCATGATTGGCGCCGGCGCCGCACCCGCTCCTACACTGCCGCGCCCCGGCGACCACGCACGGACCGATTCCCCTCTGCCGGAACCCCCCATGAACAAGCGCTCCGTCTACCAGCCCGACCAGGCCGACCTGTACTTTCCGACCCCGCCCACCTTCGCTACCCCCGCCGAGGAGCGGCTGCACCGCAAGCAGAAGCTGGCCGCGGCCTGCCGCATCTTCGCCAAGCTGCGCTACGAATACGGCTTCGCCGGCCACATCACGGTGCGCGACCCGGAGCACCCCAACCTCTACTGGACCAACCCCTTCGCGATGGACTTCGGCCGGGTGCGGGTGTCCGACCTGCTGCTGGTCGACCACGAGGGCACGGTGGTGGAGGGCACCTGGGCGGTGAACCGCGCCGGCTTCGTGCTGCACGCCGCGATCCACGAGGCCAATCCGCACATCGTGGCCTCCTGCCACGCCCACACCACCAACGGCATGGCCTGGGCCGCGCTCGGCCGCAAGCTCGACCCGATCACCCAGACCGCGGCCAGCTTCTACGCCGACCATGCGCTGATCACCGAGCAGGCCGGGGCGGTGGTGGTCGACCGCGACGCCGGTCACGAAGTGGCGCGGGTGTTCGGCGAGAACAAGATCGTCATCCACCAGAACCACGGCCTGTTCTCGGCCGGCCGCGAGAGCGTCGACGAGGCCTGCTGGTGGTTCATCGCCGCCGAGCGCGCCTGCGAGATTCAGCTGAAGGCGGAAGCCACCGGCCATCCGCTGAAGATGATCACGCCGGAGGCGGCGATGCATTCGTCCCGGCACCTGGGCACACCGTTCTCGGCCTGGCTGCATTTCCAGCCGATGTACGACGCCATCACCCGCACCGACCCCGACCTCCTCACCTGACGGAAGGCGCGAATAAACCTTCTGCGCGTCCCGATCTCGCATCTGCGGTCCTCACCGTACCGGAGTACGGCTGCGGTCCTCGATGCGACCTCGGGCCTGCTCGACAACGGTTTCTTCGCACCTTCCTGCGCCGCGCGCTATTTCCAATCTTCACAACGAGAGAGACAAGACATGACGACGATCATTCGATACGCGGTGGCCGCTGCCGTGCTGGCACTGACAGGGGCCGCCCACGCCGCCTGGCCCGACGACAAACCGGTGGAGGTGGTGGTCGGTTTCGCGCCCGGCGGCGAGACCGACATCATGGCGCGCGGACTGGCGCCGTTCCTTGCCAAACACCTGGGAGGGCGGGGCAACTTCGTGGTGGTCAACAAGGTGGGCGCGTCCGGCGAGATCGCCAACGCCTATGTGCAGCGCGCGCAGCCCGACGGCTACACCGTCGGCGTGGTCAACGTGCCGCCGCTGGTGTTCGTGCCGCTGACCAAGAAGGCGCAGTACGACCCGAAGGAGCTGGCGCTGGTGGCGCGGGTGGTGAGCGATCCGACCTTTCTCGTGGCGCGCGCCGACAGCCCGTTCACCAGCCTGAAGCAGGTGGTGGCCGAGCTGAAGGCCAAGCCGAAGTCGCTCTCGTTCGGCTACAACGGCGTCGGTACCAACGGCCACCTGGCGATGCTGCAGCTGCAGGTCGCCACCGGTGTCGAGCTCAACGACATTCCGTTCAACGGCTCCAGCCAGTCGAAGAACGCGCTGCTGGGCGGCCACACCCAATTCATGTTCACCAGCCTCACCGCGGTGCCGCATCCGGAGGCCGAGGCGGTGCCGTTGCGCATCGTGTCGCAGTTCATGGACGGCCGCGCTCCGGCGCTGAAGAACATACCCACCGCCCGCGAGGAAGGCATCGACGTGGTGATGCCGTCCGACCGCGGATTCGCGGTGGCGCGCGGGGTGCCCGAGAACATCCGGTCGCGGCTGGAGAAGGCGCTCGAAGCCGCGTTGAAGGACCCGGAATTCCTGAAGACCGCATCCAACTACGAATCCGTCATCGCCTTCCAGAGCGGCGCGCAGTGGCAGAAATCGCTGGATGCCAACCATGCGGCACTGGTGGCGCTGGCCAGGAAGTTCGATCCGGCGAAGTGATCGCCGTCAGCATTGCGCCGGTTGCCGCTCCTTCGCCTCCAGCGCCGCCGCCCGGATCTCGCTCAACGTCATCGACGGCGTAAGCGCTTCCGGATCGATCCGGCAATGCAGGATCGACGGCAGGCCGGAGGCCAGCGCCCGGGCGAAGGCGGGCGCGAAATCGGCAGTCGCGGCCACCGTCTC
>JAKONS010000471.1 GCA_022701845.1 Burkholderiaceae bacterium | reverse complement strand
CGCGCTTTCGTCGATCCGGCACACGATCCTGACGGGCGCGCGAGCCGATGAAAGCGTTAACAGCGCTGCTACATTTACACGTCTTCTCACGTTTCTAAACAAAACTTAATGAAATCCACTTCCTCGTCGACGCCGTTCTCCGCTTCGTTCTCCGCTCTCTCGCTCGCTGCTGCCTGCGCCGCGCTGCTGGCCGGCCCGGCCCATGCCCAGGCGATGGACCCCGCCGCCGAAGTGCAGCGTGTGCTGGCCAGCCCGGCCTTCAAGAACGCGGCCGCATCGCTGGACAAGGAACACGGCCGCATCGTCGAGGACGGCATCAAGCTGACCGAGATCCCCGCGCCGCCGTTCGCCGAGAAGGCCCGCGCCGAGGAATTCGCCAAAATGCTCAAGGCCGCCGGCCTGGCCGACGTGCAGATCGACCCGGAAGGCAATGTGCTGGGCCTGCGCAAGGGCACCCGCAGCGACGGCAAGGTGGTGGTGGTTTCCGCCCACCTCGACACCGTCTTCCCCGCCGGCACCGACGTCAAGGTCAAGCGCCAGGGCACCCGGCTGTACGCGCCCGGCATCGGCGACGACACCATGAGCCTGTCGGTGCTGCTGGGCTTCGTGCGCGCCATGAAGGCCGCCGGCATCAACACCCGCGACGACATCCTGTTCGTGGCCACCGTCGGCGAGGAAGGCCCGGGCGACCTGCGCGGCGTGCGCTACCTGTTCACCAAGGGCGTCTACAAGGACAAGATCAAGTCGTTCTTCTCGGTCGAGTCCGGCGACATCAACCGGGTCACCAACGGCGGCGTGGGCTCCAAGCGCTATCGCGTCACCTTCAACGGCCCGGGCGGCCACAGCTTCAACGCCTTCGGCGCGGTGAATCCGATGTTCGCGCAGGCCCAGGCGGCGGTGGAGTTCTCGCGCATCCAGGTGCCGGCGTCGCCCAAGACCACCTACAGCATCGGCCTGATCGGCGGCGGCACCTCGGTCAATTCGATCCCGGTGAGCAGCTGGATGGAAGTCGACATGCGCTCCGAATCGGTCGACGAATTGAAGCGTGTCGAAGACCGCCTGCTGAAGATCGTCCAGGAAGCCGCCGACAGCGAGAACTTCGCCCGCTCCACCAAGGACGGCAAGATCACCGTCGAGGCCAAGCTGATCGGCGACCGCCCGGCCGGCAGCACCGACGCCAAGAGCCCCCTGGTGCAGATCACCAAGGCGGCGATCGAGGCCGGCGGCTACACCCCGATCTACAACTGGAGCTCCACCGACTCCAACATGCCGATGAACCTCGGCATTCCGGCGCTCACCATCGGCCGCAGCGGCATCGGCAAGAACGGCCGCGGCCATTCGCTCGACGAGTGGCTGGACGTCGAGAAGGATCCGATGGTCAAGGCCATGACCACCTCGCTCAGCGTGGTGCTCACCGCTACCGGCATGGAATAAGGGAGACGGCACGATGCAGCGGCGCCACTGCCTTCTCGCACCCATCGCCCTCGTGCCGCTGGCATCGTGGGCCGAGGCGGTGCCGCGCATCCGCATGTTCGAGCTCTACCAGCCGGACCTGAGCTTTTCCGACCTGGCCAAACGGCTCAAGGGCAAGCCGGTCGCCATCCAGGGCTTCATGGCGCCGCACCTCAAGGTGGAATCCGACTTCTTCGTTCTGTCGAACTCGCCGGTGGAGACCTGCCCCTTCTGCGAATCCGAAGACCAGTGGATCGACACCATCATCTTCGTGCGCATGAAGAAGCGGCAGGAAGCGATCAGCCCGGGCGCGCTGATCCAGGTCACCGGCGTGCTGGAGATCGGCCCGCAGACCGACAAGGCCACCGGCTTCGTCAGCCGGGTGCGGCTGGCCGACGCCACCTTCCAGCGGCTGTGACGCCGGGCGCGGAGCCGGCGGCACGGCCGACCCTCGAAGCGATCGACGTCGGCACCTCGTTCGCCGATGCCGGCGGCGGCCATATCGCCGCGCTGGACCGGGTGAGCGCCCGTTTCCTGCCGGGCCGCCTCAGCGTCGTCGTCGGCCCCTCGGGCTCCGGCAAGAGCACGCTGCTGCATGCGCTGGCCGGCATCGTGGTGCCGCAGCAGGGGCGCATCCAGTTCGGCGATGTGGCCCTGAGCGCGCTCGACGAGCGCCGGCGCGATGCCTGGCGGCTGACCCACTGCGGCATGGTGTTCCAGGATTTCCGCCTGATCGACGAGCTGGACGCACTGGCCAACACCTTGCTGCCGGCGCAGTTCATGCACCTGCGCACGCCGGCGGCGCTGCGCCAGCGCGCGCGTGCGCTGCTGGCCGATCTCGGCCTGCCGCCGCGCGCCGGTCCGGTGGCGCGCCTGTCGCGCGGCGAGCAGCAGCGGGTGGCGCTGGCGCGCGCCCTGCTGCTCGACCCGCCGGTGCTGCTGGCCGACGAGCCCACCGCCAGCCTGGATGCCGAGAACGGCCGCCGCATCGCCGAGGCGCTGCTGAACGTGGCGCGCAGCGGCAAGACGGTGATCGCGGTGACCCACGACGAAAAACTGTCGTCCCTGGCCGACCAGTGCCTGACGATGACCGCCGGCCGCCTGGTGGCAGCGGAGACGGCCCGGCCATGAACCCCCTGCCCCTGATCCGCGCCGCCCTGGCGCGCTACCGCTGGAGCGCGCTGGCCTTCGTACTGCTGGTGGCCGCCGGGGTGGCGCTGTCGGTGGCCATCGTCTCGCAGGAGCGGGCCTTGCGCAGCGGCAGCGCCCGCGCGGCCGACCGGTTCGACCTGATCGTGGCGGCGCCCGGCAGCCGCACCGACAGCCTGCTGGCCACCGTCTTCCTGCGCCCCGGCAGCAGCCAGCTGCTGAGCCCGGCCTTCAGCGCCGCCCTGCTCAACGACAGCCGCGGCAGCTTCGTCTCGCCGCTGGCCTTCGGCGACAGCCACCGCGGCCAGCCGCTGGTGGGGGTGACGGCCGCGCTGGTCGAGCATCTGTCGGGCGGACTGGCCGAGGGTCGCGCTTTCGCCAGCCGCACCGAGGCGGTGGTGGGTGCCGCATCGCGGCTGCGACTGGGCGAAAAATTCCATCCGGCGCACGGCGTGCACCACGGCGGCGAAACCCACGGCGGCGACGACACGCTGGATGCGCATGCGGTCGAGATCACCGTCGTCGGCCGCATGAAGCCGACCGGCTCGCCCTGGGACCGGGCGATGCTGGTGCCGGTCGAACTGGTGTGGGAAACCCACCGGCTGCCGGCCGGCCATCCGCCCGGATCGCTCCAGTTGGGCGCGCCCTTCGATGCGGCTTTCACCCCCGGCATCCCGGCCGCAGTGGTGCGCACCGCCAACGTGGCCGAGGCCTACAAGCTGCGCCGCGCCTATACCGGGCGCGAATCGATGGCCTTCTTCCCGGCGGAGGCGCTGATCCAGCTGTATTCGGTGCTGGGCGACATCCGCCAGCTGATGAGCCTGCTGGCGGTGGTCACGCAGGCGCTGGTGCTGCTGTCGATCATCGCCAGCGTGTTCATCCTGTTCCGATTGCTGATGCCGCAGTTCGTCACCCTGCGGGCGCTGGGCGCGCCGCGGCGCTTCGTGTTCGCCGTCGCCTGGGGTTTCACCGCTTCGCTGATCGCGGTCGGCATCCTGGTGG
>JAKONS010000254.1 GCA_022701845.1 Burkholderiaceae bacterium | reverse complement strand
TGCCTGGCGCGGCTGGGACTGGGTGCGCCGGTGGGATGTCCGCCTGCTGCACCTGCTGGCGATCGGCTATGTGGCTGCGCAATCCTGGCTGGGCATCGATTGCCCGCTGACGGTCGTCGAATCGTGGCTGCGGATGCGCGCCGGGCAGGGGCTGTACCAGCGCGGCTTCATCGAGGACTGGCTGCAGCGCCTGCTGTATTACGAAGCGCCGCCCTGGGTGTTCGTCGCGGTGTATTCGGGCTTCGCCGGGCTGGTGCTGCTGGCGTGGTGGTGGGTGCCGCCCGGGCGGGTGCGGCGGCGGGTCCAGGAGCGGTGATCGGCGTGCGGCCGTCGTGGTTGTCGTCGATGGATACCGGTGCCGACCTTCGATCGCCGCGCTGCTGGCGCCGACCTACAGCGCGTACGAAACGTTGAATCCGACCGCGGTATGCGCCGTATTGAACCGCGCCGGCTTGTGCAGCGGCTTGCCGACGAACACCTCGTAGCTCAGCCCTGCATGGCTGCCGCGCACACCCAGCACGCCGCCCACGAGCGACCGGCCTGCCAGCGACGCGGCCGACGGCCCGCCGACCCGTCCGCCGTCCAGCCCCAGATAGGCCTCGTGCCCCTCGGCCACCGACCAGGCCAGTTCGTTGCGCCAGAACCAGCCGCGCTCGGCCAGCAGGAAGCTTTCGCCGTCGAAACCCCGCACCGTGTAGCGCGAGCCGATGGCGATGCGGTCCTGCGGCGTGAGCGGCGTGCGGTTCCACTGTGCATGCCAGGCGCTGGAGACGCGCCATCGCTGATCGCCCCAGCGCAGCGGCTGGGTGTAGGCCAGGTCGGCGATCGCCAGCCGCATCCGCGAGGTTCCTTCGCCGAAGGGCTCTTCCGGCGCCGGTTGCGCACCGTAGGCGCCGGTGCCCCGACGCAGCGCCAGGCTGCCATCGACCACGGCATCGCCCACAAAGTGACGGTGGGTCGCGCTCAGCTCCCACAGCGCGGTCACTCGGTGCTGCACCTCAATCTCGGTGTCGTCGATGAAGCTGGCCGAGCTGCGACGCGCGGTGCGCAGGCCGAGGCTGGTCCTGGCCGATGCGCTGCGCCACACCACCCGCTGGAGCCGAAGCTCGGCGTTGTCGCTCACGCCGCTGAAGACATAGTCCTGGCTGGCGCCGGCCACCGATTGCCGGTAGCGGTTGCGGCTGGCGCTGGCGCCGATCAGCCAGTAGCCCCAGGGCAGCGAATAGTTCAGCGCGGTCGAGCCGGTCGCCCGGCTGTCGCGGTGCTCCAGGCTGCGGCCGAGGCTGAGCGACAACTGGTCGTTGAGCGCCAGCGGGTTGTCCCAGAAGAGCGTCGCCACGCCCTGGCGGCGGCCGGTGGCGCGGGTGCCGCCGTCGTCGACCGACAGGTTGGCGCGCCATGCCCGGCCGGCCCGGTAATGCACCAGCAGGTCGCTGGCGGCGGATTCGGCATCGGTCGCCTCCGCCGGCACGATCTCGATGTCGGCCTCGGCACCCGGGATGCGTTTGAGGTTCTCCAGGCCCTGCTCGATGTCCCGCAGGCGCAGCGCCTCACCGACGCTCGACGGAATCGCCGCGGCAGCGGTTCGCGGCACACCGTTGGCCGGCGCCAGCAGGATGCCGTGCAACAGACCCGGAACGACGGTCAATTCCAGCACCCCGGCAGCCGCCAGATTTTGGGCGCGCGCCAGCACGCGGGAGGTGACATAGCCGCGTCGCACCAGTTCGCCCTGCATGCGGGCCTGGATCAGCGCAATGGAGGCGTCACCGAGGCACCGGCCGATGGGCGCGTCGTCGGCGTCGGTGCCGGATGCGGCAGGGATCAGCCAGCGGAAACTATCCGCATAAGCGCCGCCGAGTCGCAGTTCCCGAATGACGACGCAGGGAGTTTCGTCGTCGCGCAGCCGGCCGGTGGGTGGCGGGGGTGCCGGACGTCGGATATCGGGCGTGCTGTCCAGGCTGCGGCGCTGACCTTCCTCGCGCTGCTGCTGCAGCTGCAATTGCTGGGTTTCGAGCGACGGCGGGGCCGGCGGTTGCTGTGCGCCAGCGGGTTGGTGGATGGAGCCGCAGAGCCATAGCACCGCCATCGGCAGCCCACGGGCACGGTGAAAGACGACGCGGTAGCAAAAACGGATCATGGCAGCGAGCAACGGTTGCGAAGGCGTGCTCGCCGCAGCGGTTCATGACCGCATCTCACGCCGAGCACGAAGCTCGTGACTGTAAGTGTTCGCTCGCTAACTTTCGGTATGTTTTAGGCCACACCGCCGAACGTCGTGTTATTCGTCGGTTTCGCCGAGAAAACCGCCACTCTGGTGCGCCCACAGCCGCGCATAGATGCCGCCGGCGGCCATCAGGGTGTGGTGGTCGCCCTGCTCGGCGATGCGCCCGCCGTCGAGCACCACCAGCCGGTCCATGGCGGCGATGGTGGAGAGCCGGTGGGCGATGGCGATGACGGTCTTGCCTTCCATCAGCCGGTACAGGCTCTGCTGGATCGCCGATTCGACCTCGGAGTCGAGCGCGCTGGTGGCTTCGTCGAGCAGCAGGATCGGCGCGTCCTTCA
>JAKONS010000454.1 GCA_022701845.1 Burkholderiaceae bacterium | reverse complement strand
GCCAGGCTGCCGTCGGCCAACGCGACGTCGGGCACGCCGCGCAGGGCCAGCTCCCGTTGCAGGCGCTCGGGCGGCAGGTGCGCGAATTCGGCCAGCCACTCGTGCAGGCGCTCGCGCATCTCGCCGGCGGCCTTCTTGGTGAAGGTGATGGCCAGGATCTCGTGCGGCGCGCAGCCGTCGAGCAGCGCGCGCACGATGCGCGACACCAGCATCCAGGTCTTGCCGGCGCCGGCGCAGGCCTCCACCGCCACGCTGCGACGCGGGTCGCAGGCGATGGCATAGAAATCCACCCGCGAAACGCGCTGGCCGTTGTGTTCGTAGGCGAGCGCCGGGGCGCCCTGCAAGCCGCTCATGCCACGCTCCAGAAATCCTTGCGGCAGATGCCGCGGGCCGAGCAGAAATCGCACACCTGGCCCTCGCCGAGCGGCGGCATCGGTGCGCCCTCGGACACCCGGTCGAGGTCCGACAGGATGCCCTCGACCAGCATCTCGCGGGCGTCGAGCAGATCGACCTGCTCGACGGTGGTGGTTTCGCCGCGCTCGCCCACGTTCACATACGCGGCGCGCAGCGTGCCGTGCGGCAGCAGCGCCGCATAGAAGGCGAGCTGGGTGTCCTCGTCGGGCCGCTTGATGCGTTCGCGGGTGACCGACAGGCTCTCGGTCTTGTAGTCGATGACGAAGCTGCCTTCCTCTTCCGGCATGCCGGCTGCGCGGTCGATGCGGTCGACCTGGCCGAACAGGGTCAGCTTGCCCAGCGACTGCTCGTGCCAGCCTTCCGATGCCTCGAAGCGCAGGCCCTGCGATTCGTGCGTGGACAGCCAGGCCAGGTAGCCGTGGCGCACCTGCGGCCAGGCGGCGGCGAACGGCAGGAACTCGTCGGGCGACAGGCGCTGCTCGGCGGTCACCGCGGCCGCCGCGCGCTCCATCAGGGCGTGGCGGGCGGCGTCGTCGGGCGCGCCCTCCTCGCCCAGCAGCGCATGGAAGCGGCTCAGCACCGCATGCAGCCACAGGCCGAAGTCGCGCTTGTCGAGTTCGCCGTCGAGCTCGTCGGACTCCTGCAGCCGCAGCTGGCGCAGCGCGAAGAAGCGGTAGGGGCAGCGGCGCAGGTCTTCATAGGCACTGGCCGAGATGCGCTCGACCGGCAGCAGATCGCCTGCCGGCGCCGGCACCGGCGTGGCGCGCGACGCCACCGACCGCAGCCGGCGCGGATCGGCGCCCGGGCGGGTGGCCGCGGGCCGGGCCTGCAGCGCCAGCAACAAGGGGCTCGGCAGCACTGCCTCGCCGCCGTCGTCGCCGGTGCGCCAGAGCAGGTCGACCGCCGGCGCCAGCAGCGCCTGCTGCCAGTGGACGGCGAGCGCGGTCTGCAGCATCGCCCGGTCGGGCAGGCCGAGGGCGTCGCGCTGCGCCTGGTTCCAGACGCCCGGCGGGTCGGGCGCGGCGGCCAGCCGGCGCTCGTCGCAGCCGGGCACGACCACCGCAGCGAACGGGCGCCCGGCCAGTTGCGCCAGGGCGATCACCTGCACCTGTGCCGCCGGTGCCGGCTCGCCTTCGACCGCATCGGGGCGTGGCGGCACGAAGCTCTCGGCCTCCAGCGCCTGCTCGGCCCAGGTGGTGAATTCGGACAGGTCGAGCCGGCGCTCGCCGCCCGGCACGCCGGCCAGGCTGCGCTCCATCGCGGACTGCGCGGCGGCTTCCAGTCGCAGCACCGCGATGACCTGCCGGCCGGCGGCGTCGCGCTGCAGGCCGCGCCACTGCCCGGCCGCGTCGAGCAGCGACTGCAGCGCGGCGAGCCAGGCCGCCAGCGTCCGGCCGCGCTGCATCGCGGCGCGCAGGGTGTCGATGTCGTCGACCAGCGTCGGCACCGCCTCGTAGGCCTTGCCGGCCGGCACGAACCAGCCCTGCCACTGCCGCGCGCCGGTGCGGCGCAGCGCCGCTTCGAGTGCGCGCAGGCCGGAGGCGTCGATATTCGGCGACTGCTTGAGCCAGCCCAGCACCACGTCGGCGGTGGCCAGGCGGGCACAAGCCCGCAGCGCGGCCAGCACCTGGCCGGCGGCGCGGGTGGTGGAGAGCTTCCAGCCGCTCTCGTCGCCCAGGGTGGCGCCGCGGGCGCGCAGCATGGCGCTGATGCGGCGGGTAAGCGCGCGGTCCTGCGACACCAGCGCGACCGGCGTGCGGCCCGCTTCTATATGGGACAGCACGCAGGCGGCGGCACGACCGGCTTCGTCTTCGGCATCGGCGCACTGGTGCAGGTCGGCCGGGGCCGCAGGCGCGGTGTCGCACAGCATCGACAGGCGCAGCACCCGGCAGCCGCCCGACTCCCAGGTGGCGGCCAGGGCCTGCGCGAGCGGATCGGGCGCGGCGCCCTCCACCAGCACCACGCAGCGCAGGCCGGCGATCGCCTGCGGATCGAACAGCGCATCGGTGTCGTGGGTCGAGGACAGCACCCATTCGAGCGCGATGCGGCCCACCGCGGCTTCATACGCCAGCACCGGGCTGTCGATGCCCGGGCCGACCACCTCGCGTGCCGCATCGCCCCACTCGGCCCGCCCGGCCGGCGCCACCGCGGCGCAGGCCCGGGCGAGCTGGTGCGCGGCCTCGACCAGCGGCGCATCCAGGGCGCGGCGCCGGTCCTGCAGGCCGGCCTGCTGCAGCAGACCGGCGGCGGTGAGCAGGTCGCGTGCGGTGTCGCAGGTGACATCCGGCGGCTCGGCCGACGGTGCGCCGAGCGAGCGGGCCCAGCCGGACAGCGTGTCGAAACGCGGGGTGAAACCCGATGCGCGCAACGCCGCCCAGGCCTCGCGGGCCAGCGGCACCAGGGCCGGGTGCGGCAGCAGCACCAGGGTCTGCGAGGCATGGGTGCCGGCTTCGGTCAGATGCTGCGCGATGCGCTGCGCGAGGCCGTTCGCGGGGTCGTTCCAGAGCGCGGATGCGGGGTGCCGCCGCAGGGGCGCGGGGTCGTTCATGCCTATGTCAGCCATAGCCCTATCTTGCCCGGCGAGAGGCTGGTGTCTGTCACAATGACCGCCACTTTAGCGGTACCGATCATCCAACCAAAAGGACCTTGGCCATGGCAAGCGACCTCATCAAACATATCTCCGACGCCTCCTTCGAAGCCGACGTCCTGCAAGCCGACAAGCCGGTGCTGGTGGACTACTGGGCCGAGTGGTGCGGCCCCTGCAAGATGATCGCGCCGATCCTCGACGAAGTCTCGGCCAGCTACAAGGACAAGCTGCAGATCGCCAAGATGAATGTCGACGAGAACCGCGACATCCCCGCCAAGTTCGGCATCCGCGGCATTCCCACGCTGATGCTGTTCAAGGGCGGTCAGCTGGCCGCCACCAAGGTCGGTGCCCTGAGCAAGGCACAACTCACCGCATTCCTCGACGAGCAACTGGCCGCCTGACGAAAAACACGCTGCCGGCGATGCCCTTGCGCAGGGCGCCGGCCGGTGTCTCCAGGGGTGCTTCGGCACCCTTGTTTTTGCTGTCATAATCTTCTTTCGGTCGGCCCCTGGCGTTCACGACGCAGCCCGACCTGCCTTCCGGCCCCGCGAGTACTTCGCA
>JAKONS010000451.1 GCA_022701845.1 Burkholderiaceae bacterium | reverse complement strand
CACATAAGTCTTGAGGCCGCCGCGGGTGAGCTTGGCGCGGGCTTCCTGGGCCTTGGCCGCATCGCCGAAAGCGCCGACCTGGACGACGAAGCGCCCGGCGTCGGTGGCAGCCGGTGCAGCGGCCGACGCCGCGGGCATCGGCTGGCCGTCGAGCAGGGCGCGCGCCCGCGCCGCGTCGTCGTCGCGGGCGGCGGTGGCCGCCGGGGGCGCCACCGGCTTGGCAGCGGCAGCGGCAGCGGCCGCTGCCTCGCGCCGGGCTTCGGCACGCGCGGTTTCGTGGGCTGGCTCGGCAGGCTTGACCAGGGCTTTCGGCGGCACCGGTGTCGCGACGGGCTTTTCGGGCTTGGGCGCTGCGGCGCTGACGACTTCTTCACCCTTGTCGAGCGAATCGGCCGTGGTGGCCGTGGTGCTGGCCGTGTTGGTGGTACTGGCCGGGCTGTTGCCGCTTCCGGCCGTGCTTCCGGCCGGCGGCTTCGCTGCGACAGTGGCGGGCGCGGACGGCGCAGGTGCAGGTGCCGGTGCCGCGGGAGCACTGGCCACCGGATGCGACGGCGCGACCACCGACGGCGCCTGGCCCCGCTCGGGGACAGCGATGGGAATGTCCACCGGAATCGGCCGCGGCTGGGTGTCGAACAGCACCGGAAAGCCGACCACGCCGGCCACCAGCAGCACCGCTGCACCGATCAGCCGGTGGCGGGCGCGCCGGCGCAGGGCATCGACGCTTTCGGTGGTGACGGCCGGGCGGGAGCGTGCGCTGCGCTTGCCGTCGGCCTGCGCTGCCCGGCCGGGCCAGCGAATGTTGAATAGAGCCATGGGTTCCTAGATCGTGCTCGTCGTACTAGACGTGCTTGGCGTCGAGGCGAGGCACGCCGTTCTGCAGCACGCCGCCGACGGTGTAGAACGAGCCGAAGACGACGATTCTATCCGCCGGGTCCGCGGCGGCCACCGCGGCGTCGAGCGCCGCCTGCGGCGATCCGTAGGACACGGCAGGCACCTGGCGGTGGCCGCCGGCGGCCATCTGCAGGGCGTTCAACTTGGAGCAGAGATGCGCAGCGGTCTCCGCCCGCGGTGTCGGCAGATCGCAGAAATACCAGCGGTCGACCAGCTTGCCGACGCGGGCCAGCATCGGCGACAGATCCTTGTCGGCCATGGCACCGAAGACGGCATGGGTGACCGGGTGGAACCCCATCGCGTCGAGGTTCTCGCTGAGGGCTGCGATGGCGTGCGGGTTGTGGGCCACGTCGAGCACCAGCGTGGGCTGGCCGGGGACGATCTGGAAACGCCCGGGAAGCTCGGCGCGCGCCAGGCCGGTGCGCACCGCCTGCGCCGCGACCGGCACCCGCTCCCGCAGGGCCTCGAACGCCGCCAGCACGCCGGCCGCGTTCACCAGCTGGTTGGCGCCACGCAGCGCCGGGTAGGCCAGGCTCGCGTAACGGCGGCCACGGCCGGCCCAGTTCCACTGCTGGCGGTCGCCGGAGATGTTGAAGTCGCGGCCCGACAGCCATAGATCGGCGCCGATCTCCTGCGCATGGGCCACCACGCTGGCCGGCGGTGCCGGATCGCTCACGATGGCCGGGCGGCCGGCGCGCATGATGCCGGCCTTTTCGCGCCCGATGGCGTCGCGGGTATGGCCCAGGAACTCGGTGTGGTCGATATCGATGCTGGTGATGATGGCGCAGTCGGTGTCGATCACGTTGGTGGCGTCGAGGCGCCCGCCCAGGCCCACTTCGAGCACCGCCAGGTCGAGCTGCGACTGCGACAGCAGGCGCAGGATGGCCAGCGTGGTGAACTCGAAATAGGTCAGCTCGACCGTGTCGCCGCCGCGGGTGCGGGCTGCTTCCACCGCCTCGAAGTGCGGCAGCAGGGCCTGTTCCTGCACGATGTCGCCCGCCACCCGGCAACGCTCCTCGAAATGCACCAGGTGCGGCGAGGTGTAGACGCCGGTGCGCCAGCCCGCCTGCAGCGCGATGGATTCGAGCATCGCGCAGGTCGATCCCTTGCCGTTGGTGCCGGCCACGGTGACCACCGGACAGTCGAAGCGCAGGGACAGGCGCTGCGCCACTTCGCGCACCCGGTCGAGGCCGAGCGCGATGGATTTGGGGTGCAGGCGCTCGCAGTGCGCCAGCCAGTCGGCAAGTGTTTTCATCAGGGGCGGGATTGTCGCGTAGCCGGCACGCCCCGGCGAGGTCGAGGGAGAATGTCGCCATGACGACGCTCTATGGCATTGCGAACTGCGACACGGTGAAAAAATCGCGCACCTGGATGGCGCAACACGACGGCGCCTACCGATTCCACGATCTGCGCAAGGACGGGCTGGACGCCGCCATGGTCGCGCGCTGGCATGCCGCCGTCGGCGACAGCCTCGTCAACCGCAAGGGCACGACCTGGCGCGCCCTCGATGCGCAGGCGCAGGCGTCGGCTGCCGACGGCGCTGGCGTGCGGGCGCTGGTGCTGGCCCATCCGGCACTGATCAAGCGGCCGGTGGTGGAGTGGCCGGACGGCAGCACCACCGTCGGCTTCGACGCTGCGTTGTGGGCCAATCGGATACGTTGAGGACAACTCCTTACAGCGATTTACCGCCTGCCGGCGCGGAACTCGACGCCGCTTCTACACTCTGAATCGGTCGGGCGCCGGGGTGCGCCTTCGAGGAGCAACCATGAAACGAGCCTTTGTTTTTGCCGCGCTCGCCGCAGCTGCCGTATCGGCAATCGCGCAGAGCGCTCCCGTTCGCGACAACCGCGGATCGCCCGAGATGGGCCGTG
The DNA here is from genome assembly GCA_022701845.1 of Burkholderiaceae bacterium. The sequence continues at coordinate 995 of JAKONS010000451.1, read as the reverse complement.
TGCTGTCCACGGTTCCGGTGGTGCAGCAGGTACCTTTGAGCCAGCAGGTCTGCGGCAACCAGCAGTTCGTCACCCAGGCACCCCGCAGCGGCGCAGGCGCGGTGCTCGGTGGCCTGGCGGGCGGCGTGCTGGGCAACGCGATCGGCGGCGGCAGCGGACGTGCGGCGGCCACCGCGCTCGGCATCGTCGGTGGCGCCATGCTCGGCAACAACGCCGAAGCCCCGGGCGGCGCCTATGTGCAGAACGTGCCCACCTGCAGCACCCAGACCACCTACGAGAACCGTACTGTCGGCTACGACGTGACCTACGAATACGCCGGTCGTCAGTACACCACCCGCATGGCGAGCGATCCGGGCTCGTGGGTGCCGATGCAGGTCGGCGCCGCCGGCCAGCCCGCCACCCAGACGGCGTACGACAGCTACAGCCAGCCGGGTGTCGTCGAGCAGGGCGTGGTGGTCGGCCCGGGGTATGCGACAGCTCCGCAAGTGGTCTACAGCCAGACCTATGTACCGGCCTACGCACCGGTTTATGCACCGGCCTATCCGCCGGTTTATTACGGGGGCTACGGGGGTTATGGAGGCTACGCCGCCCCGATCGGCCTGTCGCTCAACCTCGGCTACAGCCGTGGATTCGGCGGCCACGGCGGACGTCACTGGCGTTGAGCCTTCCGGCTACGGCCGCACATGAAAAAGGAGCCCCGCGGGGCTTCTTTTTTTGTAGGCGCATCGTCTGCATCAGGTGGCGGTCTTCAACAGTGCGCCCTTGAACAGGATCGGCCCGGTCGGGCCACCGCCGGCCGGCGCGCCGCCCTTCGGCTCGAGCGAGATGGCCAGCGCCGGCGACGGCGCCACTTCGCTTTCGGCAGCGGTCAGCCGAGCGACCGCGTCCTGCCCCACCAGGCCCAGCGACCGCGGTGCCTGGCCGGGCGGCAGCGCCCACAGTTGCAGCGACTTGTCGTCGCCCTCGCGGTAATCGCCGACACGCTTCAGGGTGAG
>JAKONS010000430.1 GCA_022701845.1 Burkholderiaceae bacterium | reverse complement strand
TGACCCGCAACCTCCCCCGCCGCCGCCTGCTGCAGGCCGCCACCCTGGCCGCCGCCGCGCTGGCCGGTGCCGCCACCCTGCCCGTCCACGCCCAGGGCGACTACCCGGCCAAGCCGATCCGGCTGGTGGTCGGCTACAGCGCCGGCGGGCCCACCGACGTGCTGGCCCGGGTGCTCGGCCAGGAAATGGCCACCACCCTCGGCCAGCCGATCGTGGTCGACAACAAGGCCGGCGCCAACGGCAACATCGCCACCGAGTTCGTGCGCCAGGCCGCGCCCGACGGCTACACGCTGGTGATGAACACCCTCTCGCACAACGTCAACCCGCTGCTGCAGCCGGACCTGGTGAAGTACGACCCGGTCAACGATTTCACGCCGGTGGCGCAGGTCGCGGTACTGCCGCAGATGGTGGTGGTCGCCGCCGCCGCGCCCTACAAGACGCTGGGCGACCTGGTGAAGAAAGCGCAGAGCAAGTCCGACGCGGTGAGCTACGGCAGCGCCGGCGTGGGCGGCTCGGCGCATCTGGCCGCGGCCCTGCTGGAGCAGCGCGCCAAGACCCGCATGAACCACATCCCGTTCAAGGGCAACGCACCGGCGCTGACCGAGGTGATGTCGGGCCGGGTCGACTTCATGTTCTTCCCGATGATCGGCGCGGCCGAATACGTCAGCGGCGGCAAGCTGCGCATCCTGGCGGTGACCACCGCGCGCCGCCACCCCGACTATCCCGACGTGCCCACCACCGCCGAGCTGGGCTTTCCCGGCTTCGAGGACTATGCCCAGCCGATCGGCTTCATCGCCCCGGCCGGCCTGCCGCCGGCCATCGCCGACAGGCTCGACCGCGCGGTGGTCGCCGCGCTCGACAAGCCGGCCATGCAGGCGCGCCTGAAATCGCTCGGCGCGGTGGTGCAGCACCGCGGCCCGGCCGAGTACCGCGAGTGGCTGATGCAGGACCGTAAACGCTGGGCCGAGCTGATCCGCACCGCCAACATCAAGGCCGAGTAGGCCGCAGGAGCACCCGATGCGCTGGATCCATTTCTCCGAGCCGGCCGACCGGCCCGCCGCCGCCGCCGACAGGCCCACCCAATACGGCATCCTCGACGACGACGACCGCATCCACGCGGTGCGCGGCACGCCCTGGCTGGCCGGCGGCGGCGAGAAAACCGGCCAGGTGCACCGCCTGGCCGAGGTGAAGATCGAGGTGCCGCTGGTGCCACGCACCTTCTACGCGGCCGGCCTGAACTATGTGAAGCACATCCACGAATACGCCGCCAAGACCGGCACCGCGGTGAACATCCCGGAGCAGGCCGACATCGGCTACCGCGCGGTGAACGCCCTGGTCGCGCACGAGGAGGACGTGGTGATCCCGTCGGACGCCCGGCAGGTGGAATACGAGGGCGAGGTGGTGGCGGTGATCGGCCGGCAGGCGCGCAACTTGAGCCCGGCCGAAGCGATGGGCTGCGTGTTCGGCTACACCATCGGCAACGACGTGAGCGAGCGGCTGTGGCAGAAGTCCGACCGCACCTTCTGGCGCGCCAAGAACACCGACACCTTCAAGCCGATGGGGCCGTGGATCGAGACCGGTTTCGACATCGACCGGGCCGAGACCACGGTCCGGGTCAACGGCGCGGTCACCACGCATTTCCGCTCCGGCGAGATGCTGTTCGACATGCCGACCTTCATCAGCCGCATGAGCCGCTACCTCACCCTGCACCCGGGCGACGTGATCTGGATGGGCACCGACGGCAAGTCGCCCAACATCGTGGCGGGCGACGTGGTCGAGGTGGACATCACCGGGCTCGGCATCCTGCGCAACCGCTTCGTGGCCGAAACGCGCTGAACCGGGCCGGCGCGGCCCGCATGCGGCCGGCGCGGCGGCATGCAATGCAGCGCAATATTCGCGCGACACGGCTGGCTACGCTCGCGGCCTCGTCCGGATTCCCGGGCGCCCGCCGAGCCTTCCATCCATGCACACGAACGCCTATTTCCCCCGCACCCGTACCGCGGCACCGACGCTGCGCCACGCCCTGCTGCCCATCGCCGCGGCCTGCCTGATCGCCGGCTGCGGCGGCGGCAACGATGCGATCGTCTCCAGCACCGGCACCGTCGCGCCCACCGGCAATACGGGCAACACCGGGACGACCGGCACGACCGGGACCCCGGGTACCACCGGCACCACCGGAACCGGTACTACCGGGACTACCGGAACCACGGGCACCACCGGCACGCCGGGCACGACCGGAGCCGGAACCGGCACGACCGGCACCCCCGCCGCCGACCCCACCGCCACCTGCGCCGAGACCGGTGTCGACGCCGCCTTCGCCTGCAGGAACGGCGCCACCGAACCGCTCTACACCTTCCAGTGGGCGCTCGACTACGCGCGCAGCTTCTTCGCCGGCTTCACCGCCACCTTCGCCAACGGCTTCGACCTGAACCTCGACGCGCTGCACCAGCTGGGCGTCAAGGGCCAGGGCGTGAACGTGCTGGTGCTCGACGACGGGGTGGACATCGCCAACGAAGACCTGCGGCTCGATCCGGCGATGACCTGGAACATGCAGACCGGCACCGCCAACCCGACCCCGCCCGGCGCCTCCGACGCGCACGGCACCAACGTGGCCGGCATCGTCGCGGCGCTGCAGAACGGCAAGGGCGTGATGGGCATCGCCCCGCGCGCCACCCTGGGCGGCACCCGCATCTACACCACCGACGCCAACGACGTCACCGGCCCGGCCGCCGAGCTCTACGGCGGTGCCGCCTGGTCGCGCAACGCGCACCTGTTCAACGCCTCCTTCGGCGCCAACCCGGAAGTGCCGCCGGCCTACGACGAAGCGACCTCCGACACCCTGCCGGTGCTGCGCTCCATGCCCAACCTGCGCAGCGCCCGCGGCGCGCTGGTGCTGAAGGCCACCGGCAACGAATTCGAGGGTGTCGGCAACCGCACCTGCCCCGCGGCGTTCCGGGGCAGGCTCAGCTGCGAGAACCCGGCCAACGACGTGGAGGCGATGGAGCCGAACGTGATCATGGTCGGCGCGATGAACGCCCGCGGCGTGAAATCCAGCTATTCCAACGCCGGCGCGGTGAACTGGACGATGGGCCTGGGCGGCGAATACGGCGCCGCCGGCACCTATGGCGAGGCCGACGGCCCGACCCTGTTCTCCACCGACCAGGTCGGCTGCGGCCGGGGCTATGCGCGCAGCGACGCGTCGACCGATTTCCTCAGGGGCACGAGCAGCCGCGCCGGCGTGCGCGACAACGCGAACTGCAACTACTCCACCATGAACGGCACCTCCGCCGCCACGCCCACCGTCACCGGCGTGGTGGCCCTGCTGCTGCAGGCCAACCCGGCCCTGACCTGGCGCGACGTGCGCGAGATCCTGCGGCTGACCGCGCGCCGGGTCGACACCGGCTACGGCGCCGCCGACGGCCGCGATCGGCGGGTCGACCTGGCCAGCAACGACTACACCGCCACCGCCGGCAGCCGCGCCGACATCGTCGCCGGCGCCACCGCGGTGCCGCTGGAACTCGGCTGGCAGACCAACGCCGCCGGCAACGCGTATTCGAACTGGTACGGCTGGGGCCTGGTCGACGCCACCGCGGCGGCCAACCTGGCGCGCCAGTACGTCGCCGGCACCGCGCCCGCGACGCTGTCGGCACCGCCCGCCTTCGCGGCCGTCGCCACCGTCGCCGCGCCGCGCCAGGGCCGGGTCACCGCGCTGGGTGCGTTCGAGGTGCGGGGCAGCGGCACCGTCGACCAGGTGCAGGTGCAGCTCAGCGGCGGCATCTGCATCGGCGCCACCGGGCTGGCGGTGCAGTCGCCGGGCGGCACGGTCTCGTATCTGTCGGTGCCGTTCAACAGCTACTTCGGCTCGCACACCGCATCGGTGTCGAACTACACCCTGGGCAGCTATGCCTTCTACGGCGAGACCGGCGCCGGCGTATGGCGGGTGTTCGCCGTCGGCGGCACCGATGCGGCCTGCACCGCCGCTGCCACGCCGCTGAGCGTGTCGGCCCGGGTCATGGGCCGCAACGACCAGCCGCTCGCCGTCGCCGCCGCCGGCAAGTGACCCCCGCAGAACCGACCGAGACACATGCCATGACCCACGTTTTTCGAACCCTCTCCCTCGCCGCCGTGTTCGCGGGCCTGATCGCCACGCCGCTGGTCGCCAGCGCCCTGCAGGTGGGCCAGCAGCTCACGCCGGCCGAACAGGCCGCGCTCGGCACCGGCACCCGCCACACGGTGGCCGGCGCCACGCTGCGCACCTTCGCCGGCGTGTCGGCCCGCAGCACCGACGGCGCGAACGCCACCACGGTGGTCGATGCGCGCGGCGTCGTCGGCACCAGCCGCAACGAGGTGCTGGTGAGCCGCGTGCCCACCGCCACCGTGCGCGCCCTGGCTGCGGCCCTCACCCAGGCCCGCACCACCGACTACTACGACCACATGCAGATGACCTCCCTGCGCTACGCCACCTTCGCCGATGCGGTGGCCGCCCGCGAGCGCCTGCAGGCCGCGCTACCCGCGGCGCAGGTGACGCTGCCGATCCAGTACCAGGCGCGCAAGCCGCGGTAGGTAAGACACGATTCGGTCTGTTCGAAAATCGTCCGGCGACGGCTGCCTTCGTCAACGCGCCGTATAGCCACCATCCACGCACAGCACCTGCCCGGTGACGAACGAGGCGCGGCCCGACAGCAGGAAGCTCACCACTTCGGCGATCTCCGGCGGCTCGCCGACCCGGGCCATCGGCACGCCGTCGACCATCGCGGTGCGGGTGGCGGGGACGGACAGGGCCTGGTCGGTCATGGCGGTGCGCACCGGGCCGGGGGCCACCGCGT
>JAKONS010000421.1 GCA_022701845.1 Burkholderiaceae bacterium | reverse complement strand
TGCCGATCGCGTCGAGCAGGATATGGCGTGAATAGCGCAGCAGTTCTTCGTCGTTCATGGGGCTTGCGAAAATGAGAATGCCCCGCCGGACAATCAGTCCGTGCGGGGCATGCGGTCGAGGCGGGGACGGCTAGTTTAGTTTTCCTTCTTCTCGTCCTTGCGCTCGACCAGCGTCTTGCTGACGATGACCGGCTGGCCCTTGAAGCGGTTGATGGCCTGGGTGAGCTGGAAGTCCTGCTCGGTGCCGAACTCCGGCATCTTCGGCGGCGGCTTCTTCGCGTCGGTTTCGGCTTCGAGGCGCTTGCGCGCTTCCTCGCGTGCCTTTTCCCGCGCCTCGTCCTTCTTCTCGGCGCCCTGACCACTGGCCAGATGCTTTTCCAGATCGGCCTCGCGGGTGCGCAGGGCGGCGAACAGGTTGCCCTCGGCGGTTTCGTCCAGCATCACGTCGGGCACGATGCCAGTCGCCTGGATCGACTTGCCGCTCGGGGTGTAGTAGCGCGCAGTGGTGATCTTGAGGCCGGTGTCCGGTCCGAGCGGGCGCACCGTCTGTACCGAGCCCTTGCCGAAGGTCTGGTTGCCCATCAGGGTGGCGCGCTTGTGGTCCTGCAGGGCGCCGGCGACGATCTCGCTGGCCGATGCCGAGCCTTCGTTGACCAGCACGATCAGCGGCACCTTCTTCAGGGAGGCCGGCAGGCTGCGCAAGGGGTCCGGCCCGCTGCGGCGCTGGTAGAACTCGGGCGCAGCCTTGTAGACCGCCTTGCTTTCCGCCAGCTGGCCGTTGGTCGATACGACCGTCGAGTTCTCCGGGAGGAAGGCGGCGGATACCGCGACCGCGGCGTCGAGCAGGCCGCCCGGGTCGTTGCGGAGGTCGAGCACGATGCCCTTGATATTCGGGTCCTGCTTGTAGAGCTCGTCCACCTTGCCGACGAAGTCCTCGACGGTGCGCTCCTGGAACTGCGACAGCCGGATCCAGGCATAGCCGGGTTCGATCATCTTGGCGCGAACCGACTGGGTCCGGATCTCCTCGCGCGTCACGGTGACCGGGAAGGTGCGCGATTCGTCCTTGCGGAACAGGGTGAGGGTGACCTTGGTGCCCGGCTCGCCGCGCATGCGCTTGACCGCGTCGTTCAGTGCCAGGCCCTTGACGGCGGTGTCGTCGATCTTGGTGATCAGGTCGTTGGTCTTGATGCCGGCGCGAAACGCCGGAGAGCCTTCGATGGGAGAAACCACCTTGATCAGCCCGTCTTCCTGGGTGATCTCGATGCCGACGCCGACGAAACGCCCGGTCGTGCCTTCCCTGAATTCCTTGAAGGACTTCTTGTCGAAATACTGGGAGTGCGGGTCGAGGCTGGCGACCATGCCGGAGATGGCATCGGAAATCAGCTTCTTGTCGTCGACCGGCTCCACATAGTCGGTCTTGACCATGCCGTATACCGCGGCGAGCTGTTGCAGTTCCTCCAGCGGCAGCGGCGTCATCGCTCCACGCGCGACGGTTTGCAACGACACGGTCGTCAGTGCGCCGGCAATGATGCCGACCGAAATCCAGCCGACCGTCTTCAATTTCTGGCTCATAGAAACCCTGTGCTACCTATGCGAAGGCGTAAAGCCCGATTCAATATACACCTACGATTAGCACAGCTGGTAAGGGTTCCATCCAGATGGCACGCCATGTAAGCAAAAGCGTTGGATTCAGCGTTTTCCCTGTGCAGCGACGGCGGCCGCAGCCTTGGCCGCCGCTTCCTGGTCGCCGAGGTAATAGTGCCGCAGCGGCTTGAGGTTTTCGTCGAGTTCGTAGACCAGCGGAATGCCGTTGGGGATGTTGAGGCTCACGATGTCGCTCTCCGACACGTCGTCGAGGTACTTGATCAGGGCGCGGATCGAGTTGCCGTGCGCTGCCACGACGATGCGTTTGCCGGCCTTGATGGCGGGCGCCATCGACTCGTTCCAGAAGGGCAGCACCCGCGCCACCGTGTCCTTCAGGCATTCGGTCAGCGGCAGCTCGCCGGGTGCCATCTTGGCGTAGCGCCGGTCGCCGGCTTCGCCCCGGGGATCGTCGGCGGCCAACGGCGGCGGCGGGGTGTCGTAGCTGCGGCGCCAGACCAGCACCTGCTCGTCGCCGTACTCCTTGGCCATGTCTGCCTTGTTGAGGCCCTGCAGGCCGCCGTAGTGGCGTTCGTTCAGGCGCCAGCTGTGCACCACCGGCAGCCAGGTGCGGTCGAGTTCGTCGAGGGTGTGCCAGAGCGTGCGGGTGGCGCGCTTGAGCACGCTGGTGTAGGCCACGTCGAAATCGTAGCCCTCGGCCTTCAGCAGCCGGCCGGCCGCCTTGGCCTGCTCGACGCCGGTTTCGGTCAGGTCGACGTCGGTCCAGCCAGTAAAGCGGTTTTCGAGGTTCCAGGTGGATTCACCGTGGCGGATCAGGACGAGCTTGTACAAGGGGCGCCTTTCAAACGGACTGGGGCGAGGGCTCCGGCAAGCGGGAGCGAAGGACAAAACCCGCATTCTAGAATCGCGGGTTAAGCCCTCGAAGGAACCGCGTGAAATTCGTCATCGACAACTGGTCGCTTTTTTTAATCGCCATCGTTTCCGGCGCCTTGCTGGTGTGGCCGCTGCTGCGTGGCGCCGTCGGCGGCGCGCTGACGCCGAACCGTGCGGTGCAATCGATCAACCAGGAGAAGGCGGTCGTGGTCGATGTCCGCGAGACCGAGGAATTCGCCGCGGGAACGCGCATCGCCGGCGCGCGCAACATTCCCCTGGGCGAGCTGGAAGCCCGGCTGCCCTCGGTCGTCAAGAACAAGGCCCTGCCGGTGATCCTGGTGTGCCCCACCGGCGGCCGTTCGGCGCGCGCCTTGCCCATCGTCAAGAAACTGGGTTACGAGCAGGCCCAAGTCATGGCGGGCGGCTTGAAGGCTTGGAAAGAAGCTAACCTGCCGCTCGAAAAAACACCGGCGAAAGCCCTGGAAAAAGCCTGAACCCGAGGCCCCACCATCCCCATTGAAGGCGAAGCCCCATGCAAAACGTCACCATGTACACCACGGCCGTCTGCCCCTATTGCATTCGCGCCAAGCAGATCCTGAAGGCCAAGGGTGTCGATGCCATCCAGGAGATCCGGGTCGATGCGGATCCGGCCGCCCGCAGCAGCATGATGGAGCGCACCGGCCGGCGCACCGTGCCGCAGATATTCATCGGCGATACCCATGTCGGCGGCTGCGACGACCTCATGGCGCTCGACGGCCGGGGCGGGCTGGTGCCGCTGCTGCAGGCCGCATGAGGCAATTCGCCCTGCCATAATCTTCGGCTCCAGTGCCCGCGGCGGCGTCGTCGCCCCGGGCTTTGTTTCGACCGACTTGCCCAGCGCATCAACCGTACCGGACCCGCATCCATGGCCGACCAAGCAGCAGACCCCGTATTCCAGATCCAGCGCGTCTACCTCAAAGACCTGTCGCTGGAGCAGCCGAATTCCCCCGGCATCCTGCTGGAGCAGGAACAACCGAGCGTCGATATCCAGCTGGGCGTCGATGCCACGGTGGTGACCGAGGGCATCTACGAGGTGTCGGTGACCGCGACGGTGCAGACCAAGATCAAGGAAAAGACCGTTTTCCTGGTCGAAGCCAAGCAGGCGGGCATCTTCGAGATGCGCAACCTGGGCGAGGAACAGATCGGCCAGCTGCTGGGCATCGCCTGTCCGCAGATCGTCTATCCCTACCTGCGCGGCAACGTGGCCGACGTCATCCAGCGCGGCGGTTTTCCGCCGGTGCATCTGGCCGAGATCAACTTCCAGGCGATGTACGAGCAGCAGCAGGCGCAGGCCGCCGCTGCGGCCTCGGCGCCGGTAGACGGCCTGCCCCAGTAACCACCGTTTCCGACGCGAGCGCCGTCCCATGAGGATCGCCGTGCTGGGCGCTGGCGCATGGGGTACCGCGCTGGCGCTCGCGGCATGCCGTTCCGGACAGCACCAGGTGCTGCTGTGGGCGCGTGATGCCTCCCAGGCGCAGAGCATCGCGGCAACGCGTGAAAACTCACGCTATCTCCCGGGTATCGGCCTTCCGCAGGATCTGGCTGTCGCCCACGGCGAGATCGCAACGCACACCGCGAATGTCGACCTGGTGGTGGTCGCCACCCCGGTCGCCGGCCTGCGGGCCATGCTGCTCGCACTGCGGAGCAGCCGCACGCCGGTCGCATGGCTCTGCAAGGGTTTCGAAGCCGCGGGCGACGGCACCGGCCGCCTGCCGCATGAAATCTGCGCCGATGTCGCGCCCGGGCTGCACGCGGGGGTTTTGAGCGGGCCCAGCTTCGCGATGGAAGTCGCGCGGGAGCGTCCGACCGCACTGGTGGCGGGTAGCGCGGAGCCCGCGGTGCGGGATGCGCTGGTGGCGGCGTTCCATGGGCCGGCGCTGCGCGTGTATGCGAACGACGATGTCGTCGGCATCGAGGTCGGCGGGGCGGTGAAGAACGTGATGGCGATCGCCACCGGGCTGTGCGACGGGCTCCAGTTGGGACTCAACGCCCGCGCGGCGCTCATCACCCGCGGACTGGTCGAGATCACCCGGCTGGGGGTGGCGTTGGGCGCGCGGCCGGATACGTTCCACGGCCTTTCCGGGCTGGGCGATCTGGTGCTGACCGCCACCGGCGACCTCAGCCGCAACCGCAAGGTGGGGCTGCTGCTGGCCCAGGGCCTCGACCAGGATGCGGCGGTGGCCTCGCTCGGCCATGTGGCGGAAGGCGTGTATTGCGCCCGCACCGTGGTGCGCCGCGCCCGAACGCTCGGCATCGAGATGCCGATCGCCGAAGCGGTGGTGGCCCTGCTCGACGGTCGCCTGCGTCCGGGTGACGCAGTCGCCGCGCTGATGGAACGCAGTCCGGCATCGGAAGTGCCCGCGGCGCCCTGACCCCTCCCGGGCCATTCACCGCCCCACCGCCGCCAATGGAAAAGGACCCCGAGGGGCCCTTTGTCTTTGCTTCGCATGATGTGCGAAGCGGTGCGGCAGCAGAAGATTACTTCTTGCCCTTGCCTTTGCCCTTGGCATCGGCTTCCGGAGCAGCGGCCACCGGGGCGACGATCTCTTCTTCGGCTTCCGGCGCGACAGCGGAAGCGACGACCGGGTTCACCTTGCCGTGGCTCACGAACTTCACGCCCTTCGGCAGCTTCAGGTCATTGACGTGCACGGTGCCGGCGGCAGCCAGGCCCGACAGGTCGACTTCGATGAATTCCGGCAGGTCGCCAGGGAAGCAGGCCACTTCCAGCTCGGTCATCGTGTGGTTGACCAGATTGGCGTGGGTCT
>JAKONS010000418.1 GCA_022701845.1 Burkholderiaceae bacterium | reverse complement strand
CGGGACGCACTTCCTGGCCGGGGTTGATGCTGCGCTCGACCACCACGCCGGCGATGCCGGAGGTCAGGCCGAGCTGCTGGTTGATGGAGGTGGCGTTGCCGTACAGCGTGGTGCGGGCACCGGCGCGGGCGGACTCGGCCTGGGCGCGGGCCAGGTCGGCCTCGGTCTGTTCCAGGTCCTTGCGGGCGATGATGCCGGCGTCGAACAGCTCCTTCTGGCGCGCCAATGTCTTGCGCGCGAGGTTCACGTCGACGCCGGCCTTGGCGGTATCGCTCTGGGCGGCGCCGAAGTCGGGTGAGGCGATGCGCGCCAGCGGCATGCCGGGCTTGACCACCGCGCCCAGGTCGGCGGTGATGGCGACGATGCGGCCGCCGAAAGCCGGGTAGATGCGCTGGGTGCGCTCCTCGTTCCAGACCAGGCGCGCCGGCAGTTCGGCGACCACGTCGACCGCCGCCTTGGCGGGCGTGGAGCCCAGCAGCGCGAGCTGCGGATGGCCGGCCGGAAAGCGCAGCTGCTTGCCCTGCAGGATCGGCGCCGGCGGCGGCGCGGCCTGCGCGGTCTTGTCGGCGGATTCGCCGCAGCCGGTGAGCAGGAGCCCGGTGGACAGCAGGCCGGCGAACAGCAGCGCGGCGGCGAGGGGACGGCGGAAGAAGAGCGGCATGGCGGATCTCGGTGCGGAGCGGTGAGCGGTGGCGGTAGCGGAAAAGGGCGGGCGTGCGGCGATGGCGGCGTCGGTCATTGCGGCATCAGCAGTTCGGGCCGGGTCTGCAGCGTCCAGGCGCCGGCCGCCTTGGCGTAGTCGGTGCGGGCGTCGATGGCTTCGAGCAGCGTGGCGCGCAGGGTGCGGCGCGCGTCGAGCAGGTCGAACAGCGGAATCGCGCCGCGGCGGAAGGCCAGCTCGGCCCCCTCGGCGACCCGGCGCGCGCGCGGCAGGATCTCGGTCTCGTAGCCTTGGGCCCGGCGCTGCGCGGTGAGCGCGGCGCGCTGCAGGCCCTGGATCTCCAGGGCGGCGTCGCGGCGGGCCTTGTCGAGCGCGTCCTCGGCCTGGGTGTAGGCGGCCTGGGCGCGGCCGATCTCGCCCTGGTAGCTGTAGCCCCACTGCAGCGGGATCGACGCGCGGAACTGGATCAGCCGGGTCGAGAAGCCGGGGTAGTGCTCGAAGCCGGCGCCGACGGTGACGTCGCCCTTGCGCAGCGCCATGGCGCCGTCGAGGCTGGCCTGCGCGGCCTGCACCCGGGCCAGGGCGGCACGCACGTCGGGGCGGTTCTCGGCGAGCGAGGCCAGGTCGACCGGGGCGTCGTCCACCGGCGGCAGCGCGGCATAGCCGTCGGCGCGCAGATCGAGCGGTGCGCGCAGGCCGGCGCCGCGCGCGCCGATGGCCTGCGACAGCGTCGTGGCGGCCTGCAGGCGGTCGAGCAAGGCCTGCTGCACGTCGGCGCGGGCGCGCTGGGCCTCGATGGCGGTGCGGGAGGCGTCCTGGGCGGGCAGGTCGCCGGCCTGCACCCGGCGGTCGGAGGCGCGCGAGAGCTCGCCCGCGCTGTTGGCGATCTCCTCGACCTCGACGGCGCGGTCCTGCGCGGCCAGCAGGTCGTAGTAGGCGGCCAGCGCGGTCACCAGGGCATGCAGGCGCACATCCTCGACATCGGCGCCGGCGGCCACCGCGGTGCGCTCGGCCGCCGCGGTGCGCAGGCGGCGCTTGTCGCCGCGCTCGTAGAGCCAGTCGAGGCCGACGGTCTTGTCGAGGCGTTTGTCGCGCAGCGCGTTGCCGGCACCGACGCCGTTCTTCAGGTCGATGTTCTCGACGATGCCCGACAGCACCGGCAGCGGCGCATGGTCGGCCGCGAGGATGTCGGCGCGGGCCGCGGCCAGGTTGCCCTGGGAGATGGCCACGTCGAGGTTGTCGCGGGCGGCGGCCAGCGCCTGGGTCAGGGTCATGACGCGCGCGGCGGGTGTGGCGGCGGCCGACACCGCGCCGGGCGCGGCGGTCACCGGCGGGACCGTCGGCACGATGGGCGCCGCGGGCGGGCGGGTCTGCGCGGCCAGCGGCAGGGCGAGTGCCAGGCCGCCGGTCCAAATCAACTGTCGTATGCTCATGGAAAGGGTTATCGCGGCGAGGGCCTGACCATCGCCTGACCGTTCGCCCATAGGGCTTTTGGCCCGTCGCCGTCGCCCCGTCGGCCCGCTGTCGGCGCCGCCACCACACCTGTTCTTCACCCGCCCATGCGCATCCTCGTAGTCGAAGACGATTCCACCCTGCGCGACGTCATGGTGCGCAGCCTGCGCGACGCCGGCCACCGGGTCGACGAGGCCCGCAGCGCGTCGGAGGCCCACCATTTCTGGCATGTGCAGCCCTTCGACGCGGTGCTGCTCGACCTGAACCTGCCGGCCGGCAACCATCCGGGCAGCGCGCCGGGCAGCGGCCTCGACGTGCTGCGCGCCGCCCGCGCCCGCGGCGACCGCACGCCGGTGCTGGTGCTCACTGCCCGCCACCGCACCGAGGAGCGGGTGGCCGGCCTCGACGCCGGCGCCGACGACTACCTGGGCAAGCCCTTCGAGCTGACCGAGGTGGAGGCGCGGCTGCGCGCCCTGGTGCGGCGCGCCCAGGGCACGCAGGACGTGTCCGCCGTGGGCGCCCTGTCGCTCGACCGCAAGGCGCGCCGCTTCGCCCTCGACGGCCAGCTGCTGGAGCTGCCGGCGCGCGAATTCGAGGTGCTCTGGGAACTGATGACGCCGCCGGGCCGGGTGGTCAGCAAACGCACCCTGTCGGAGAAGCTGTCGAGCTTCGACGACAACCTGGGCGACAACGCGCTCGAGGCCTTCATCTCGCGGCTGCGCAAGAAGCTCACCGGCAGCGGCGCCGGCATCCGCACGCTGCGCGGGCTGGGTTATCTGCTGGAGCCCGAAGGCCCCGGCGGAGACGCGGTGTGACACCCCGGGCGAGGCGCACCGCGGCCGACGGCGCGCCCGGACGCCTGCCGGCCGATTCGCCGCTGGCCTCGCTGCCCTCGTTGCGCACCCGGGTGCTGCAGCATGTGCTGGTGCCGCTGGCGCTGGCCTGGCTGCTGGGGGTGGTGGTGTCGATCGCGGTGGCCGCCAATTTCACCCAGCGCGCCTTCGACCGGGCGCTGCTCGACGACGCCTATTCGGTGGCGGCCAACGTGCACACCACCGGCGAGGAGCTCGAACTCGGCATGTCGCCGCGGGAGGTGGGCGCGGTGCTGTTCGACCAGTCCGAGCGCATCTACTTCGCGGTGCTGTGGCCCGACGGCACCTTGCTGGCCGGCCACGGCGGCCTGCATGCGCCGCCGCCGGAGGCCGGCAGCCGCTACCGTTTTTCCGACATCAGCTACCAGGGCAGGGCGCTGCGGGCGGTGTCGCTGCGCTCGGCCAAGCCGCTGCCCTTCGACGTGGTGATGGCCGAGACCACCCAGTCGCGCAGCACGCTGCTGCGCAGCCTGCTGCTCTACGCCCTGGTGCCACAGCTGTTCCTGCTGCTGCTGCTGGCGCTGTGGATGGGCCGCGCGGTGGCCGACGACGTGCAGCCGCTGCGGGCGCTGGAGGAGGCGCTCGACAAGCGCAACGCGGGCGATCTCTCGCCGGTGCCGGCCGGCGGCTCGACCCGCGAGGTGCGCCGGCTGGGCGATGCGCTCAACAAGCTGTTCGGCCGGGTCGGCGCCGGGGTGCGGGCGCAGCGCGAATTCGCCGGCAACGTGGCGCACGAGCTGCGCACGCCGCTGGCGGGCATCCGGGCGCTGGCCGAATACGGCCTCGGCCAGCAGGACCCGGCGGCCTGGCGCGAACAGCTGGAAAAAATCGCCCGCAGCGAGGAGCGCGCCAGCCGCCTGGTCGACCAGCTGCTGGCCATGGCCCGTGCCGACGAGGCGCCGGCGATGCGCTTCGAGCCGGTCGCCCTCGACCAGTTGGCGCGCGACGCGGTGCTGCGCTTTCTGGCCCGTGCCGACCTCGCCGGCGTCGACCTGGGCGCGCGCGGACTCGATCTGCCGGTGTGGGTGTCGGCGCATGCGTCGCTGCTCGACGGCATCGTCAACAACCTGCTCGACAACGCCCTGCGCTACGGCAAGCCGGCCGACGGCTCCACCGCCCGCATCACCGTGGCATTGACGGTGCACGAGGACGAGCACGCGGTCAGCCTGACGGTCATCGACAACGGCCCTGGCATATCGCCGGAACAGCAGGGCCGTCTGCAGCAACGCTGGGCGCAGGGCGCGGAAGGCGCCTGGCTGAAGCAGGGTTCGGGGCTGGGCCTGTCGATCGTCGCGCGCTATGCGCAACTGCTGGGCGCGACCCTGGTGCTGGAGCCGGCCCCGGGGCAGGCCGGCCTGGCGGCGTCGATCACGCTGGCGATCGCGCCGGCGGATGCGGTGACGCCGAGCGCATGACGACGGCTTGTTGAAAGGCGATCAGGCCAGCGTCGGGTAATCGGTATAGCCGTGCTCGCCGCCGCCGTAGAAGGTGGACTGGTCGGGCTCGTTCATCGGCGCGTCTTCCTTCAGGCGGCGCACCAGGTCGGGGTTGGCGATGTAGAGCCGGCCGAAGGCAACGAGATCGACCTCGCCGTCGGCCACCCGCTGCTCGGCCATCGCCCGGTCGTAGCCGTTGTTGCCCATCCAGGCGCCCTTGCCGCCGGCGCTGCGGTAGGCGGCCTTGAGCGCGGCGTAGTCGAAGGGCCGGTCGTCCAGCGCGCGCGGGCCGCCGGTGGCGCCTTCGATGATGTGCACATAGGCCAGGCCGAGCGGGGCCAGCTGCTGCACCACGTACTCGAACAGCGGTTGCGGATCGGCGTCGTCGGCGTCGTTCGCCGGGGTCACCGGCGACAGGCGCACGCCCACCTTGCCGCCGCCCAGGTCGTCGGCGACGCCGCGCACCACTTCCAGCAGCAGGCGCGCACGGTTCTCGATGCTGCCGCCGTAGGCGTCGGCGCGGTGGTTCGATCCGCTCTTGAGGAACTGGTCGAGCAGATAGCCGTTGGCGCCGTGCACCTCCACACCGTCGAAACCGGAGGTCTCGACCGCGTTGCGGGCTGCCGCGCGGAAGGTCTTCACGATGCCGGGCAGCTCGCCGGCATCGAGCGCGCGCGGCGCCGAGGTGGGCACCATCTCGCCGCTGCCGTCTTCGTGCACCAGGTAGGTCTTGGCCTTGGCGGTGATGGCCGAGGGCGCCACCGGCGCACCGCCGTCGGGCTGCAGCGAGGTGTGCGAGATGCGGCCCACGTGCCACAGCTGCACCACGATGCGGCCGCCGGCCTCGTGCACCGCCGAGGTCACCTTCTTCCAGCCGTCGAGCTGCTCGGTGCCGTACAGGCCCGGCACATGGGCATAGCCCTGGGCCTGGTGGCTGACGGCGGTGGCCTCGGTGATCAGCAGGCCGGCGCTGGCGCGCTGCGCGTAGTACTCGGCGGTGATGTCGCGCGGGATCGCGTCGGGCGAGCGGTTGCGCGTCAGCGGCGCCATCACGATGCGGTTGGCGAGCTCGATGTCGCCGACGGTGACGGTATCGAAAAGGGTGGGGGAGCGGGTTTCGTTGGACATGGCGGACGCCCTGGTGGCTAAGTGACGTTTAAGAAAGGATGGCGAGGATGCGACCGGTGTCAGGATGATCCCGGACACGGCCGGCGCTGTTCACGTATGTTTCCTCCTTTCGAGCCCATCGACTCCACTCCCACCGCACCCCATGACCGCTCCTGACGAAGCTGGCGCCGCACTGCCCGCGGCCCCCGACACCCCCATGACGCGAGACCCGCGCGGCAGGCTGCGGCTGGCCGACAGCTGGGCCCTGCTCAAGCCCTACTGGACGTCGGAGGACCGCCGGGCCGGGCTGACGCTGCTGGCCATCGTGGTCGGTCTCAACCTGGCGGTGGTGGCAGTCAACGTCTGGATCACCAACTGGAACCGGGTCTTCTACAACACCCTCGAATCGCGCGACTTCCCGGCCTTCAAGACCGCCCTGGCGCAGTTCTGCGCGATCGCCGCGGTGTTCATCGTGGTGGCGGTGCTCAAGCA
>JAKONS010000316.1 GCA_022701845.1 Burkholderiaceae bacterium | reverse complement strand
GCACTCCTGGCCGAACCGCTCGCGATATGACGCTATAATTCGAGGCTCGGCGTGTAGCGCAGCCTGGTAGCGCACTTGCATGGGGTGCAAGGGGTCGTGAGTTCGAATCCCACCACGCCGACCAGATAGTCGATTCGATTGAACGGGTCAGGACCCAAAGTCCTGACCCGTTTTGTTTTGGGTTTGCTGCTTCTGACTTTTCACACGCCGCGGCGTCCTCGACGAGGATCCGGCCGAGGCCCACTTGGAGAACTCGATGAACCGACGTGTAACCGACGACGCCCTGTCCGCGGACGAATTCGAAGCGCTGGCACCGCAGGACCAGTTGCTGTCGCTGCTGGACATGATCGACCGCTATCTGGACGCCAGCCCCGGCGCCTCGGTGGATCCGTGGCATGCGGCCAAGATTCGCCATGCGCTGGTGAAAATCGCGGCCGGCGAGGTGATGGCCGCAGCGCACGATCTGGCACTGGCGGACCAGCAGGCGCACGGTGCGCCGGAGTCGGTCGATGCCGATCTGTCGGTCAAGGCGCTGTCCGAAGAATCGAAGCATGCGCGCAAGCGCCTGGTCGCTGCGAACTAGCCAGACGACGCACCGCCGGCCGCGCCGGAAGCCTTACTTCTCGTTCTTGAAGTAATCGTCGAAGGCGTCCTTGACGCTGCCCAGGCCGGTCGCCACGTTGCCGATGATGTTGGCGGCTTCCTCGAAATCCTTGGGCTGCATGCCGCCGCCCCACAGGTCGGCGCCCAGTCCGGTCACATCCAGCACCAGGGCCGCCCCGGTGTAGACGCGGTTGTCGATCTTCTGCTTGAGCGCCTGGATGTCGGATGCCATGCTTTCGGCGTTCAGCTTGCCGCGCTTGACCTCGGAGGTCAGGTCCTCGATCTTGGAAATCGCGTCGTCGACGTCCTTCTCCAGTTTGGCGATGTCGCTCCTGAGTTTCTTGACGAGCTTCTCGATGCCGGTCGCATCGAGCGCGTCTTCGATCTTCCCGACGTTCAGCAGCAGTTTGTTGAGGTTGACCGCCGCGGAATGCGCATGGGTTTTGACACCGGCGAGCTTGCTTTTGAAGATGCCGAGATTGCCCTCGCAGCGCTTGACGCTGTTGAGGCCGACGGTGGTGAATTTGTCGAGGCCCTTGGTGAACACCTCGGTGGCGGTCGCCGACGCCTTGCTCATGCTGTCGTACCGGTCCTTCAGCTCGACCAGGTCGGAGCGCAGCTCGGTATAGACCGTGGCCGCCGACTTCATCGCCGTGGCGACGGTCTGGATGCCGACCGAGAGCGACTTGGCCGCGCCGACGCAGCTCAACACCAGGGCGGGCACGGCACCGGTCGCCGCCGAGCCGATCGCACCGGCCACCGCGGCGCCGACGCCGACCGCACTCAAGCCCACCTTCGCGCCCATCTTCAGCCGGTACTTGGTGTAGTCGCGGTTGTTCTTGACGAACTGTTTCCAGACTTTTTCGATGCTGTCGCGAACCGCTTCCTCGGCGTCGTCGGCGGCGTCGCGGTAGGCCTTCTCGAAACCCAGGGCGAACGCCAGCGTGTCGGTTTTGAGGCCGGTCTTCTTCAGGCACTTCTCCGCGTCGACATCGAAGCCCTTGAGCTCCTCCGCAATCTCACGCGACGCCTTGTGCAGCGCTTCCTGCCCGGCATCGACCATCTCCTGTTGCAGCAGCGGGTCCTTGTCCACGACGGCGATGATTTCCTTGGTTTCCAAGGTCAGCTTGACCTTGCAGGGACCGATCTCGGAAATGATTTTCGGCGTGTAGCGCTTGAGGATCAGCTTGGTGAGGTCGAGTTCGCAAATGGTGACGGCCACGTCGTGTCTCCGGATGTACGAGGATCCCATTAGGCCGGAGACGGCGTGCAGCGTCCATGTCCGGGGCGCGACCGGCGTATCGCGCGCTCAGGCCGGGCCGGCCAGCATCTGCAGGATGAAGAAGAACAGCGCCGCCACCACGAAGAACAGCGCCGCGGCGGCCAGCAAGGCCTGCAGCAGGTTGCGATGGAGCAAGGCGTGCCGCACCGCGAAGATGATGGCGGCGGCCACGAACGATGCGAGCCCCAGATATCCGAACATGGCGTCGATGCCTTCCTTGGTGATCAGCCGCGATTGTCGCCAGCGCCGGATCAGCGCGGCGGCCTGGAGCCCGGCCGGCTTTCCGGACTGACGTTCACATACGGCACTACCGGTGTGGCCGGCGCCGACTGGTCGATCCAGACCGGGCCGCGGGGCTGGATGTCCTGGGTGCTGTAGGTCTTGCCGGTGACCGACGGCGGCGCGTCGACGGCCGACAGCAGGCACTGCTTCTGCAGGGCTGCCGTCTTCATCGACCGGCAGGCGTCGACGGTGAGGGGTGTCACCGCCTCGGCGCCGGCGCCGGCCAGCACGCCGGCGAGGAGGAGGATCGGGAACAGGTCTTCGTGCTTCATGAAGGATGCGGTGGCAGGGAGCGATCGGCGTTCGATACTGCCATGCCCGCTGCCGCCGGTCATCCGCGCCGGCTGTCGTCGGCCAGGATCAGACCGGCAGGCCCTTGGCGCGCAGGGTCGCGTTGAAGCGCTCCGGATCGGCGGTGCCGCTGCGGTTGGTCTCGCGGATGACGGCTTCCTTGTCCAGGTGGGCACGGGTCTTCTTCAGCACCTCGGCCGCCTCGGCCGCGGGAATCGCGATCACGCCGTCGGCGTCGCCCACGACCAGGTCGCCCGGCTGCACCACCAGGCCGGCCACGCACACCGGCACGTTGATCTCGCCCGGGCCGTCCTTGCTGGGGCCGCGGTGGGTGTGGCCACGGGCGAAGATCGGCATGCCGTCCTCGGCCCATTCGCACAGGTCGCGCACTGCACCGTCGATCACCAGGCCGGCGATCTTCTTGGCCACGCAGGTGGTGCGCATCAATCCGCCGACCAGCGCCTGCGACACGTCGCCGCCGCCGTCGATGACCAGCACGTCGCCGGGCTGCACCATCATCAGCGCCTTGTGGATCATCAGGTTGTCGCCGGGCCGCACCCGCACGGTGACGGCCGGGCCGCACATGGTGGTGTCGAGCCGCGCGTGGTATTGACGCAGGCCGACGGTGCCGATGTTGCGGCTCATCGCATCACCGATGGCCGCGGCGGGCAGGCCGGCGAATGCCGCCACCACCTCGGGCGCGGGCACCTCGGTGCGTTCGTTGATGCGGTAGCCCGGGGGCCATTGCTTGGCGTTGTCGCTCATCACTGTTTCCTTGGTGGTCAGACGGTCGTCGAAAGGGTTTGCGGGTTGACGCAGGAAGCGGCGTCGGGCGGCGTGCCCTGCAGCCAGCCCAGCACATTGAGGGCCGCGCCGCGCGCCATGCCGTCGAGCGCGGCCGGGGTGGAGCCGCCGACATGCGGCGTCAGCACCACGTTGGGCAACTGGGCCAGCGGGCTGCCGGACGGCAGCGGTTCCTCGGCCATCGTGTCGAGGCCGGCCGCATACAGCTGGCCGGACCGCAGCGCCGCCACCAGCGCCGCCTCGTCGATGACCTCGCCGCGCGCGGTGTTGACCACGATGGCGCCGCGCGGCAGCAGCGCCAGCCGGGCCGCGTCGATCATGCCGCGGGTCTGGCGGTTGAGCGGCACATGCAGGCTCAGCACATGCGACAGCGGCAGCAGTTCGTCGATGCTGGCCACCTGCCGCACGCCCGGCACCGGGCCGGAGCGGCCGGCCAGCGCCGGATCGAACGCCGCCACCTGCATGCCGAGCGCCTGGCACACCCGTGCGACGCGCTGGCCGATCTGGCCGAAGCCGGCCAGGCCGATCGTCTTGCCGTGCAGCTCCAGGCCGTCCTGCGCGCGGCTCCAGCGGCCCTCGTGCAGTTCGCGATCCATCCAGCCGATGCGGCGGGCGGCGGCGAACATCAGGCCGATGGTCATCTCGGCGACCGACTGCGCATTGGCGCCGGGGGTGACGTACACCGGTATGCCGCGGGCGGTGGCGGCGTCGACCGCGATGTTGGGCACGCCCACGCCGTGCTTGGAGATCACCTTCAGGCTGGGGCAGGACGCGATGGCGGCGGCGGAGAGTTCGACGGTGCGCGAGATCACCGCGTCGACCGGCTCGGTGGCCAGGATGCGGTCCACCCCGCCGTCGCTGTCGGCATCGGACAGGTAGATCACCCGCGCGCCGGCGGCAGCGAGCAGATCGGCTCCGGCGGCGGCCAGCCGGGGGGCGGTGACGAAGACGGTGAAGCTCATATCGATTCGATTCCCACTAAAATTTTAACCAACTGAATTCTTCCGGTGATCGATGGACCTGCGCGACCTGAAGTATTTCGTGGCCCTGGCGCAAGCCGGCAGCACCCGGCGGGCGGCCGAGCTGGTGCACCGCAGCCAGCCCACCCTGACCAAGGCGGTCGACCGACTGGAGGCCTCGCTCGACGCGCGCCTGTTCGAGCGCGACGGCCGCGGCCAGCGCCTGAGCGCCGCCGGCCATGCGCTGCTGGCGCGCGCCGCGCCGCTGCTGCGCAGCGCCGACACGGTGCGCAGCGAGATCCAGGCGCTGGGTCGCGGCACGGCGGGCCTGGTGCGGCTGGGGTCGGGGCCGCTCGGCGCCGAATACCTGCTGCCGCGCATCTGCGGCCTGCTGCTGGCCGAAGCGCCCGATGTGCAGCTGGCGCTGTCGATCCGCATGAACTACGAGCTGCGCGACGAACTGCGCGACGGCCGCATCGACCTGGTGCTGGGTTTCGTGCCCGACCGCGAGGACGAGTTCGCCTGCGACACCCTGCTGGAGGACACGGTGGTGGTGGTGGCGCCGCGCGAGCATCCGGTGTTCGCCGAGAAGCGGGTGCGCCTGGAAACGCTGGGCCGCTACCGCTGGGCGCTGCCCAACACCGCCGTGGCCAGCCGGGTGTGGCTCGACCGGGTGTTCGCCGAACACGGCCTGCCGCTGCCGGTGGCGCAGATCGAGACCAACTCGATCCCGCTGGTGCCGCAGGTCATCGCGCACACCGCGCTGCTCAGCTTCATCTCGCGCCGCACCCTGCGCGGCAGCCCTGAGCTGAAGGAGGTGGCGCTGGCGCCGACGACGCTGGTGCGCAGCTTCGGCGTCACCTACCTGCCCGAGGTGCCGCTGTCGCCGGCGGCCTCGCGGCTGATCGGCCTGCTGCACCTGCACGGCAAGAGCCTGTTCGATTCGGTCTGAGCCGAACATCGGCCGGGTCACCGTGCCGCGGTCGATGCGCAAATCCACCCCGCGGTCAGTCGAGCTTGATGCCGGCTTCGCGGATCAGCGCGCCCCACTGGGCGTGCTCCTTGCGGACCATCGCGGCGAACTGCTGCGGCGTGCCGGCGATCGGCACGCTGCCCTCGCTGCCGAGCCGCTCGATCACGTCGGGCCGGGCCAGCACCTGCACGGTTTCTCGGTTCAGGCGCGCCACCATGTCGGCGGGCAGGCCGGCGGGGCCGACCAGGCCGAGCCAGGTGGTGGCGTCGAAGCCGGCGAATCCCTGTTCGGCCACGGTCGGCACCTGCGGCATCGCCGGCAGCCGTTTGGCCGAACTGACGCACAGGGCGCGCACCTTGCCGGCCTGCACCTGGGTCATCACGGAGACGCTGTTGCCGAAATAACCCGCCACCTGGCCGCCGAGCAGGTCGGTCATGGCGGGGCCGGCGCCCTTGTAGGGCACCTGCAGCATCTGCACGCCGGCGCGGCGGGCCAGCATCTCGCCGGCCAGGTGGCCGACGGTGCCGCTGCCGGCCTGCGCCACGGTGATCGAGCCGGGCTTGGCCTTGGCGGCCTTGAGGAAGTCGGCGAGGGTCTTGTAGGGCGAGTCCTGGCGCACCACCAGCACCACCGGCTGCTCGGCCACCGCGGCGATATAGGTGAAGTCCTTCAACGGATCGAAGGGCATGGTGGCGTAGAGCGCCGGGTTGATCGCCAGGTTGGCCGCCTGGCCCATGCCGATGGTGTAGCCGTCGGGGGCGGCCTTGGCCACCGCATCGAGCCCGATGTTGCCGGCGGCACCGGGCTTGTTGTCGATCACCACCGTCCAGTTCAGCAGGGTGTTGAACTTGTCGGCGACCACCCGGGAGGTGGTGTCGGTGCCGCCGCCCGGCGGGAACGGCACCACGAAGCGGATCGGCCGGGTCGGCCAGGTGCCCTGGGCTTGGGCGGAAGCGAACGGAGTGGCGAGGGCTGCGCCCGCGCCGGCGGCGGTCAGCAGCAGTTTGCGTCTTTGCATGGTCTTGTCTCCTGGAATGTCGTTGCCGCCCGTGGGCGGCGCTGTCGAGGCGATTCTGGAAGACGACACCGATGCCGTCCAATGCAATGTTTTTCGCGACTGAACGCTTTTGTTGATCAGTGCCGTGCGCGCAGGTGCTGCGGCCCCACCTCCGTCGGCGACAGCACGCCCAGCAAGGCCATGTTGCGTGCCATCTCGGTGGCCAGGATGCCGATGGCATGGGTCACGCCCGGCTGGCCGCCGACTGCGCCGGCGTAGTTGAACGGCCGGCCGACGAAGACGAACTTGGCGCCGAGGGCCAGCGCCATCAGCACGTCGCTGCCGCGGCGGATGCCGCCGTCGAGCATCACCGGATAGTCCGGCCCCAGCGCCTGCACCACCGCCGGCAGGGCGCGCAGCGGGGCGATCGAGCCGTCAAGCTGGCGGCCGCCGTGGTTCGACACGATCACGCCGTCGGCGCCGCGCTCGCGCGCCATCGTCGCGTCTTCCGGCGCCAGGATGCCCTTGAGCACCAGCCGGCCCTTCCAGCGCTGGCGGATCTGGTCGACATGGCCCCAGTGCAGGTGGTCGCGGGCGCCGAATTCGCGCAGCACGTTGCGCGCCACGATGGGTGCGCCGCGCTGGGCATGCGAGTTCTCGAAATGCGGCATGCCGTGGTGCATCAGCGTGCGCAGGGCGGTGCCGAACAGCCAGCGCGGATGGGTGATGCCGTCCCAGGCCAGGTGCAGGTCGGGCCGCAGCGGCGTGGAGAACCGGGCGCGGACGTTGTTCTCGCGGTTGCCCGACACCGGCACGTCGGCGGTCACCACCAGGGTGCCGAAGCCGGCCGCCTCGACCCGGTCGAGCAGGGCCGCGATGCGCGCCGGCTCGCCCGGCACATAGGCCTGGAACCAGGCGTCGGGGTTGGCGGCGGCGATGTCCTCCATGCGGATCAGCGACGAGCCGCTCATCACATGCGGAATGCCGGCCGCCGACGCCGCCTGCGTCTGCACCAGATCGCCGCGGTAGGCCGAGAGCGCGCTGATGCCCATCGGCGCGATGCCGAAGGGCGCCGCCCAGCGGCGGCCGAACAGCTCGGTGGCCAGCGTGCGGGGCGAGGTGTCGACGAAGACGCGGGTCACCCAGTCGTGGTCGGCGAAGGCGTCGTCGTTGGCGCGCAGCGAGCGGTCGTTCTCGCAGCCGCCGCTGACATAGGCGAAGACCGGCGAGGGCAGGTGCCGGCGGGCGGCGTGTTCGAAGTCGGCCAGCGACAGCACGCCGCGCAGCCGCGGCGGCACGAACCAGCCGCCGCCGGCCGCCGCCTTGCGCGGCGCGGTGTGGTTGGCGACGGGGTAGTCCTGCAGCCGCGGCAGCGGCTTCGATGGGCTGGTGGCGGTTGGAACGGCGGCGGGTGCGGGAGAGGGCTGGAGCGGTGTCGTCATCCGGTCGATGCTAGGCGGGCGGCGGCGGTCCATGCGCGATGATTCGTCGTTCCACACACGAGCCGGACTCACGAGTCGTGCCGCTCGATCCACCCGGTCACCCCCTGCAAACGACGCCCCGATGAAGCTGCACGCCCTCTCCACCCTGTCGGCCGTGGTCGCCCAGGGCAGTTTCGCCGCCGCCGCCGAACAGGTGAGCCTCACGCCCAGCGCGGTCAGCCTGCAGATGAAGCAGCTGGAAGCGTATTTCGGCCGCGCGCTCTTCGACCGCTCCGGCCGCAGCGTGCGGCCCACCGCCTTCGCCCAGGAGCTGGCCCGCACGGTGGACCGCGCCATCGCCGAGATCGAGGCGCTGCGCAACCCGGCCGAGCGCGCGCCCACCGGCCGGGTGCGGCTCGGCATCACCGATTCGGCGCAGACCACGCTGCTGCCGCCGGCCTTCGCCGACCTGCAGCGGCATGCGCCCGGCATCGAGCTGCAGCTCGAGCGCGGCCACACACCCGACCTGCTCGATGCGCTGAAGGCCAACCGCATCGACCTGGCGGTGCTGATCCGCCCGCCCACCGGCGGTTCGAGCCGCCTGCTCTGGACCGACCTGCTGCAGGAGGCGATGGTGCTGGTGGTGCCGCGCGCCTTGCCCGCCGCATCGCCGGTGCGGTTGCTGCGCGAACAGCCCTGGATCCGCTTCGACCGGCGCCTGATGGCCGGCCAGGTGGCGGCACGCTTCGTCGACGGCCTGGTGCCGCAGCGGCAGGCGCTGGTCGATGTGCCGGGCATCGACGCGATCGTGGCGATGGTCGGTGCGGGCATCGGCGTGTCGGTG
>JAKONS010000305.1 GCA_022701845.1 Burkholderiaceae bacterium | reverse complement strand
GGCATGCCTTCCCGCAGCAGATGCGCGCCGAGCGCGACGATCCTGTCTCCGGCCCGCAGGGGTCCGGTCACATAGGCGAACTCGTCGGCCACCTGGGCCACCGCGACCGGCTTGCGCGTGACCTTGGTGCCGTCGATCCACCAGACCAGCGGGCCCTGGCCCTGGTCGGAGATCGCCCCCACGGGAACCCGGAACACGTTCGATGCCGGAGCCGTGTCGGCGAGCCGGACCGTCACCGTGGTGCCGATCGGCGCCTGGGCCAGATCGCCCTCGAGCACATAGCGCGCTTCGAAGGTGCGGGTGGTACGGTCGGCGACTTCCGACAGCTGGCGCAGACGGGCCGGCGCCGAAGCGCCTTCCCTGCCGAACAGGGTCGCCTGCGCGCTCGAGCCGATGGCCGGCCGCATCGTCTCGGGCATCTGGATGACGGCCTCGCGTTTTCCGGTGCGGGCGATGCGCACGACCACCTGTCCTGCACCCACCACCTGGCCGGGCTCGGCGAGCGTCTCCATCACCACGCCGTCGACGTCGGCCAGCAATCGTGCGTACTGCGTGGAATTGCCGGCGACATCCGCCTGCGCCTGGGCCGCGCGCAGTTGCGCCTGCGCCGCGTCGGCCGCCGCCTTGGCCTGGTCGTATGCCGACACCGACACCGCGCCGGTGCCGCGCAGGTCCCGATAGCGCGCTTCCTCGTCGCTCGCCTGCTTCGCGCGCGCCTTTGCCGCATCGACGGAATCGCGCTGGGAACTCGCGGCCAGTTGCAGATCGACCGGGTCGATCCGCATCAGCAGCTGGCCGCGCCTGACCGTCTGGCCCGTGTCCACCAGGCGTTCGAGCACCTTGCCCGGTACCCGGAAGCCCAGGTCGCTCTGCACCCGGGCAGCCACCGTCCCGGTGAAAGCCCTGGCGGTCGTCTCGCCGGTCGTCACCACTGCGGTGCGAACCAGCGGCGCCTGGGTGCGCGGGTCGGGCGGCGGAGCCTCGCCGCACCCGCCGAGCAGGAATGGAATGGCGAACGAAGCGGCAATGAGCGGTCGACGAAGCATGGGAATCCCGAAAAAATCGAGATTCGATTGTGTTATTTGTGACTCATAACGTCAACAGTCACCATCAAATTTCAGGGCGACAAGCTTCGGAGGACGAGGTTGGCGAGTTCGACCGGCGCACGTTTGACCTGCTCCAGGCTGTGCTGGAGCATCACCGGATGCGTATACGGGCGCACGACCAGGAAGATGGCGCTGGCTGTCTCGTCGAGCGGGGTCTTGCGCTCGAAATCGCCCGACTGGCGCCCGGCTTCGAGGATGCCCAGCAGCAGGGATCGAAGGCGGCTCTCGTACACCACCGTCGCCTGCCAGCGTTCCGTCGCCGCCGACGCCGCGATCTCGTAGAGCTTGCTGTCCTGGTCGAGCAGCCGGAGCGTGGCCTCCACGACGGCGGTGAACATGCCGCGCAGCTGGTCCGGCGGCGTGGCGGCTTCCGCGACCACCTTCCGTATCTCCGCCTCGATGTCGGCCAGGCAGTTGGCGCAGATCATCTCGCCGATCACCTGCTTCGATTCGAAGAACTTGTAGATGTAGGCCTTGGAGAAACCGATGGACTTGGCGAGGTCGGACACCGTCGTCTTTCCATAGCCGTAGCGGCTGAAATGTTCCCGGGCTGCAACCACGATCTGGGAGCGCACGCCGTGGTCGGCGGGGCCGCGATGGTGGGAAGGAGGCGCGGTGGATGGGCTCATGAAGGAAAGCTTAACCGTAAAAATTCAGCTGGCAACATGTGACCATTGTTGGATATAGTCACGCTCTCCACTGCGATCCTCAGGACATGAAAACCTACCGCCTGCCCCTCCTGTCCCTGTCGGCCGTCCTGGCTTCCGGCTGCGCGGTCGGTCCCGACTATCGGCCTCCTGCGTTCGCCATGCCTGCTGCCTACATGGGCAGCGCGGTGGTGAAGCCCCAGGCCTCGGAGGCGACGCCCTCCGACCCGACCGACATCGCCGCCTGGTGGTCGGCGTTCGACGACCCGCAACTCAGCCGCTTCGTCACCCTGGCCCTGCAGCAGAACCTCGAGATCTCGCAGGCGTCGGCTCGCGTGCTGCAGGCGCGCGCGGGCCTGCAGGCGGCCGGAGCCAACCTCCTGCCCGCCGGCAGCGTGTCCACGCAGGCGTCCCGGGTGCACCAGTCCGTCGAGACACCGCTCGGGCGCGTGCTCGATGCGGTGCCCGGCTTCGATCGCAACGGCACCGCCTACGAGGCGAATCTGAATGCGGCCTGGGAAATCGATCTGTTCGGCGGCTTGCGTCGGGCGCAGCAGGCCTCGCGGGCCGAATTCGAAGGATCGCAGGCAAATGCGGTGGCGGTGCGCCTGGCGGTGGCCGCGCAGACCGCCGACACCTACATCGCCATACGCGGTCTGCAGGCCCGCATCGCGGTCGCCCGCCAGCAGGTGGAGACGCAGCGCAAGCTGGTGTCCACCATCGATCTCCGCGTTCGCAAGGGCCTGGCCGCCGAACTCCAGCTGTACCAGGCCGAGGGCGCGCTCGTGCGCGTGAGGGCTGCCGTGCCGGTGCTGCAGGCGGCCCTGGAAACCAGCATGAACGCGCTCGACGTGATGCTGGGTGCGAGCCCCGGGACCCACCGGGCCGAGCTGATGGAGATCCGCCCGATACCGGCGGTTCCCCGCATCGCCCATGCCGGCAGCCCGAGCGAATTGCTGCGCAGGCGACCGGACCTGATGGCCGCGGAGCGGCTGCTGGCGGCGCGCCATGCGCGCATCGGCGTGGCGATCGCGGAGTACTACCCCCGGGTCTCGCTCAGCGGCCTGCTCGGCAGCGCCACGACCATCAGCAGCGGCAACCTGTTCACCTCGGGCGCATCGCAGGCGCTCGCCACGGTGGGGCTGCGCTGGCGGCTGTTCGATTTCGGCCGCGTCGATGCCCAGATCCGATCGGCCGAGGCGCAGGAGTCCGAATCGCTCGTCGCCTACCGGCAGGCGGTGCTGCGCGCCACGGAGGAGGTGGAGAACTCCCTGATCGCATTCGACCGGCGCCGGGAACAGGCGAATCTGCTGAGCGAAGGCGTCGGCTCGCTGACGCGTGCCCGTGATGCTTCGGCCGCCGCCTTCGACAAGGGCGTGGTCAGCTTGATCGAAGTGCTGCAGGCCGACGAAAGCCTGCTGAACGTGCTGGACGGCCAGGCGCAGGCGAATACCGACGCGGCCCGGTCCGCCATCATGATTTTCAAGGCCCTGGGCGGTGGCTGGGAGGGCCCGCAGACCACCACGGCCGGCGCCGCAGACGTCGCGCAGGGCGTCCATCTGGCAGGTGCTGGAACCTATCGATAGGTGCGGAGGCGACCGCCGCGCCGCCTGTAGGTGGGCCGGTCAGTCAGTTCATATCTTGGTGTTCAAGCCTATGGCTTCGGCGCCTTCGCTGCACAAATTGGCTGTGAGCCCGCTGTCGTTCCTTTGCCCAAACGCAGGTGCAACAGACCGGCAGCATATTCACCACGCGACGCGGCCGCATTGATGGCGGTTGGAAATGCCAGCGACAACTGACCCAGGCAGCAGACGTCCGGGATCTGCAGTGGAATCAGCGTCGGCGCTGCACTATCCTGGCGTAATCGCTTCGCACTGCGCTTTCGCATTTCGATGAGCACCCGGTTCCCGTCCAACTCCACGGCAAAGCATGTCGCGTCGTGAGCGAATTCGGCCATCACGCCATAGCTTTCCCGGTCTTCTGTGATGCGGAGGCGCATGCCGCACGTATTTCCCTCGACCTCAAGGCGTACCGGGGACGCATCGGAGGACGTGCTCGCGCGTGCCGGTTTACGGGTGTGCCACCGCAGGCGGCGGGGAAGTTTGACGGCTTTCATGGTGCGAACTCCTTACCGAGCGAACACGGGTCCGGCGAAGCTGTTTGAACCAGCTGCCACATGGCACGAGCTCTCGCGACATCTGCGGCACTGCCCTGCACCAATACCAAGTAGCGCTTTGCCTTGATATCGACCTCATACCGAATGGCTTGCTGCTTGGGCATGCACAGGCTGACGAGTGCAGCTGCCATCGCCGATAGGCCCCCGACGGCAATGGCACCCTCCAAGGCGGCCACAAGCGTCGATAGGAACGGACCGGCACCGGCCACGAGTTCTAGGGGCGGTAGGACAAAGATGCCTGAAGCTGCCAGCAGGCCCCAAATCGCTCCCCAGAATCCACCCGTCGCGCCCCAGGTCACGATCCGTTCGGTGGCGCTGATGAAGCCCAGCGCATGTTCTTCGGTTTCGTAGCCCTTGCCTACGATGGAGAGGGTTCTCATGTCGAACCCTGCGGTGCCGAGAGTCTTCACCATCGCTGCAGCGTCACGGTGGTTCGAATGGACAGCGATGACAGGATCGACATACCGGGTTTCGGATGGCTTTTGCATCGCAGCTTCCTCGATCGAGAAGGCGAAATTGCCTTGGCCCCACGATAGGCGCCCCGTTTCTGCTGGTAATTGACAGTCGTCAAAACCGCCCTTGATGAGCTGCAAACATCTGGTGCAGCGGCCTCGGCGGCCTGCAACGTGCGCCAGTCGGTCAGCGCGTCAGGGTTGATGATCAAAGTCGTCGATGCGACCGGGACTGTGTCTATCGATTCAGCGTTCGATAGACAGTGCGGCCGACGGCAGGTGCACATGCACCGTTCGGGATTCGTCGACCACCGTCGCGGCGGGTACGACGCGGGCCAGGCGTACCAGCAGCACAGGTACCTGGGCACTACGAACGATGCGGTCGGCGTCACTGCCCAGCAGTAGGCGTCTCACGCCCTGGCGGCCATGGGTTCCGATGACGACAAGGTCGGCATTCCAGCTTTTGATCTCCTCCGACACACACTCGATAAACCGGCGTTGAAGGTCCTCGTGCAGCACGGCCTCTGCCGGCACGCAAGCGTCCGCCGCTCTGGTCTGGGCGGTTTCGAGCAGCTTTCGGCCTTCTTCACTCAGCGCGGCCAGCCGATCGACGTGACAGTCGCTGCAGGTCTCCATCACGTACCCGCAGGGCATGACGTCGACGACATGCAGCAGGCGAATGCGTCCCCCGGTCACGCGGGCCAGCGAAATGGCTTCGTCGAGGCCGCGGTTGGAGGTTTCACTGCCGTCCACCGGCACAAGGATTCGTTGGTACATGACTATCTCCACCAGAGCGGGTTCGGAATGCCAGTCTGTAGGCGGCATGCCGCAATCCGATTGACGGGTATCAATCCACGCCACATGCGGTGGTTCCAGTCGGTGCTGAACACCATGGCCTGCCCGCACACCTGACCATAGGCGCCCGCATTGATGCGATGGATCAGGCGTGGCGAAACGCGAGCGGAGATTGACATTGCTCAAAGGCGCTGCCGTGCTGTTTGGATAGGGTTCACCAAGGCAATCGAATGTCGAATTCGCACGTGTACCGCAAGGCCTGCAGGGGCGAACAGGAGCGCTATGACCCACGAAGTTACCGAGATCCTGAAGGCCGAGCATTCCGCCATCAAGGCTGTACTGATGCGGTTGCGTATCGATTTGGCAGATCAGCACGCACGCAACCGGCTGCCGGATTTCGACGGCCTGCGCATGATGCTTTTCTATGTCGACGAGTTCGCCGAAAAGCACCACCACCGGCGGGAGTCACGTCTGTTGTTTCCGACGCTGCGTGCCAGGGCACCCGACCTGCAGCACACACTCGATCGGCTCGAGTCGAGCCATCAGCGCAACAAAGAAAACCTTCTGGAGGTCGAGCATTCGATGCTGGCCTTCGAAATGGTAGGTCGTGCCCGACGCTTAGGCTTCGACACCGCGATCGCGCGCTTCATCGACGGCTATTTCGCCCACATGGATGTGGAGGAGCGCCATGTTCTGCCGACCGCGGAGGCGGCGCTCGCCGCTGAGGACTGGGAAGAGATCGATGCAACTTTTCGCAGGGATGGCGAGCCTGCGCGATGCGCTGACACCTCTGGCGACTACCAGGACCTGTTGTGGCGTTTCTGCAGCGGGGCGGCTGGCGTCAGACTCGCCAGCGGGTTCACGCCACCACATGCCGGGCGCTGGTAGGGCATTCGGCGCTGTGGGCGTGGAGTGATTGCAGTGAGCCGCGTCCGGCATGCAACCTGATTGCCTGCCGGCTTGAAGAGGAAGGCTGGCTCGGAACGGGCTACGAGCGTCGATGTCCACGCGAGGCGCGCTACGTCTCCTGCTCCATCGACCTGCCGGCTAGTCGTCGAAGTTTTTGCAGGTCGTGGATGAGCAAGCGCTTCTGGTGGACTTCGAGAACTCCATGACGGTGCATGGCCGAAAACGTCCGGCTGACGGTCTCCAAGGTCAGACCCAGGTAGCTGCCGATGTCTTCGCGGCTCATGCGTAGACAGACTTCGTGCGTGACCAAGCCAAGCCGGTCTAGTTTTTCGATCAGGTCCAGGAGGAATGCCGCCACTTTTCTTGACGCGCGGAGGCTTCCCAGCACCAACATCGCGGCCTGCTCACGCACGAGTTCCTCGCTGAAAGACCGCATTACGCGGCGCATCAAGCTTGGACAAGTACCGCCCAGCACTTCGAGCTCTCCGAACATGAGTTGGCACACCTGCGCGTCTTCAAGTGCACGGGCCTCGACTATGTGCCGATCACCTGCGATCGCGTCCAGCCCGAGAAGCGCACCGGGTAGGGCGAAGCCCAGCACATGCTCACTGCCGTCCTCGGAGAGCGATACGAGCTTGAGCCAGCCTTGACGCACCGCGTATAGCGCGCGGAATTTCTCGCCGGTATGAAAAACACAGCCGCCACTCGGGATGTTCCTGATCCGTCCTCTCAGTGCGTCCACCACCTCCTGCTCGTCCGGGGTCGCGTTGCCAGCCAGGCACAGGTTGCGGCCCCGGCAGTTCGTGCACGATCCGGACGCTGACGTGATCGGGAATGCGAGCGAAGACTTCATGGCGGTCCTTTGAATTCAGGCTGCCTGCGAGGGGCTGGAAGCAGCCGCCCAGCACCATGAAATTACGCTTATGCGCAATGGCTGCGCAATCGGAATCCAACCTTGCCGGCTATACGAAATGCCGGTTTTCATGCAGAAATTTCCGATACCAGTCTCGGAAGTTTCCGCAATTCCGCTGCAGCGTGTCGCGCCTGTGAAGAAGGGTGGCCCTTATTGCACTGGTAAGGAATAGTATGAAGTGCTCGAGATTTTTTCACTGTCGGCACATCCCCCGCCATGACCTTCGACCGCCAATCCTGGTCCGTCCGACCCGCGGAAAGCGGACCGGTGCGCCT